>JBBAPJ010000002.1:0-118753 GCA_040400855.1 Rubrivivax sp. | reverse complement strand
CGGCAGATCGTCCCGCTGGCCGATTCGACGATCTACGAGATGGAGCGCCGGGGCGCGTTCCCGCAGCGGTTCTTCCTCACGCCCCGATGCGTGGTGTGGGATCTGGCGGAGGTGATGGCTTGGCTTGAGAGCCGTAGGCGCGGGGGCGAAGGCGGGGTGAAGAAGGCGTCGGCGCCGGACTATCGATTGAGGACAAGAGCGCGTTGACCGGGACGGCAGACGGGAGAGCGGCGAACGCCGAAGCCCGCACTGGAGACCCAAGGGACCGATCAGGGGGAGCAAGACGCTCGCCAATCGCTCCTAGTCGGACGTTGGAAATCTGCATAGCGCTGGTGACCTTTGCTCAATGCTCTGGCACTACACGTATGGGGCTCTCACGTCTCACGGCTTCTTTCAATGGCCAACCACGTGGCGAAGACTGCACTCAGTGGCTCTTCGCCGGCTGCCGCGAAGGTCAAGATCAGAGCCGGCTGCACCATCAGGTCACCGGCGCCGCTGTACTGGGGGTCGTCAGGATTTGGTCCAGCAGGCGCTGAATACGCTGCGGCGGCTGCGACTGCACCTCAACGGCGTTGCACACGAGGGCATTTCGGACGAGTCGATATGCAACTTCTTGAAGCAGAAGCGGGCAAACCACGGCGACCCATTCACACTCTCTTGGTTGGATGAGTACGGGGCGGCTGACTGGTCGCATACCGTTCCTGCCTGCCGAGCGCCCCTGTTATGCCGCACAATTCCGCCCGATCGAAAAACGCACCGGTGTGCAGATCGCCGGGTAAGGGGAGAAGATGGCCACGAATAAGACGCAAGGCGAGCGCTTCGAAGTTGCACTATCGCGCCTGCACCTGGACCCCGAAAACCCGCGGCACAAGCCGATCGAGGACGAGGCGAAGATCATCGCGCAGCTCTTCAAGTCGGAGCGTGTGATGTCGATGGCCAAGGACATCGCGAAAAGGGGAGGCGTCAGCCCTCTCGAAACGATGGGCGCGATCGAACTTGAGGACAACCCCGGGCATTATGTTGTGCTCGAGGGCAATCGGCGCACCGCTGCCTTAAAGGTTCTCAAGGACCCGAAGAAGGCACCGACGTCCGCCGCGAAAGCCGCGCTCGAGGCACTGAGTGCGACGCTTCCTGTCAAGTTCTCGATCGTCGTATTCAAGGACCGAGAGAGCGCCCGGCAGTGGCTCGAACTCCGGCACCTGGGCCAACAGGATGGCGTCGGAACTCGTCCCTGGGACACAACTCAGAAGGCGCGCTTCGCCAAGGGTGCGTCTCCTGATAATCTTGCTGTGGCGATTCTCGATCGAGCGGAGGCGGCCGGGTGGATTGACTCGGGGATCCGCGCCAAGATCCCGGTCACAACGCTCACGCGTTACCTCAGCAATCCCGTGGTCCGCGCTGCCCTGGGACTGGGGCACCGGGGAGAGTTGCTGTTCACGCATAACCCGGACGAGGTTGACGTGGCCCTGAAGCGCTTTGTGCTGGATGCGGCTCCCCGTCGTGACCCAGACGAGCTGCCGCCGGTCAATTCACGGTCGGACCAGAAGGCCCGCGTGGCCTATGCCGGATCGCTTCAAGTTGATGGCGTTTCGCCGCGAACTCCACTTCCCTCTCCGGTAGCACCGCCGCCCGCGTCGCCAGTACCGGCTGGGAAGAGGAAGCGCGGCCCGCGTCACCCGAGCGATCGCCCCACGGTCATTCCTTCCGACTTCATCGTGACCCATTCGGACAAGGCATTGCGTCGGCTCGTGGATGAGTTGCGCAGGGCGAAGCCCGATGAAAACTTCGAGTACGCAGCCAACTACCTGCTGCGCGCTGTGCTAGAGCGAGTCATGGTGTTGTTCGCCAAGAAGCACGACGTGTATCAGCCGAAGATGGCTGACAACTTGCTGGTGAAGGCGTGCATGGAGAAGCTCGAGGCCGATGGCTGTACGCAGGGGCAACTGAAGAACATGCGCATAGCGCACTCCAGCAAGGACCACGCGACCAGCCTCGATACGCTCGGCGCAGCTGTCCACGCCGCCCACCTTCCGACGCGAAAGGGCTTGATCGCGGTGTGGGACAACTGGGAGGAGGCCGTCAAGTTGATGCTCGATAGGCTGTGATCTTGGCGGCTGGCCAGTAACGCCAGTTTTCGCTATCCTCCGCTGCCAATGCCTACGACCGATTCCCCTCTCAGATACCCCGGCGGCAAGACACAGCTCGCGCCGTTCGTGGCAGAGCTGCTGCGGATCAACGACCTAGCGCAAGGCATCTACGCAGAGCCGTTCGCCGGCGGCGCTGGCCTGGCCTGGCGCCTTCTCTTCGCTGGGCACGTGGCTGAACTGTGGCTCAACGACATTGACCCGGCGATATTCTCGTTCTGGCACGCAGCCTTGAACAACGCAGACGACCTGTGCGAGCTCGTGGAGACCACGAGCATCGACATGGACCAGTGGCACCGGCAGCGGGCCGTTTTCCTGTCGTCCCGGCCGAAGCGGCTGAACCTCGCATTCGCGACGCTCTTCCTGAACCGCACGAACAGGTCGGGGATCGTGAGCGGCGGCGTCATCGGTGGCAAGGAGCAGACTGGCAACTACAAGCTGGACTGCCGGTTCAACCGACAGGACCTAATCGCGAAGATCCAACGAATCGGGAGCTATCGCGATGCTGTGACGCTAAGCCGCCTGGACGCCAGCGAATGCATTCCGAAGTGGGCCTCGGCGCTGCCCCCGCGCTCGCTGGTGAACATTGATCCGCCGTACTACGTGCAGGGACAGGAGCTCTACGTCAACTTCTATGCACCGGAAGACCACGCGCTACTCGCGGCGACCATTCGGCGACTGAAGTGTCGATGGATGCTGACCTACGACGACGTGCCGGAGGTCCTCAAGCTCTATCGAGGGCTCCCGGTGTACCGCAAGGCCCTCATCTACTACGCGCAGGTCAAGCGCAAGGCGAATGAGTTACTCGTGCTTTCGCCCTCGCTGACTGCGCCTCCGGCTTTGCGTGGCCAATTGAAAGCTGCGGCATAGGCGAATCGCGCGAAGGGGGGTAAGTCAACGGATGTGCTGCGCTACAGGCGAGTCTTCAGATGGGGTTTAGGGCTTCTATGTGCTCGCTGAGACCACAAGCGCACGTCCCTTCCATCGTGCGGACGTCTGTGTGCTGGCTGCACCGGCCCAGAACCGCCGCTCATGTCGAACGTACGGCCACACCAACCAACTCCGATGCAACTCACTGCCTATCTTGCCGAGGTCGAGCACGCTGTCAGGACGGTGATCCTGGAAGTCCATGCCGAGCACGAGCATTTGGACCGTCTGCGACGAGAACTGGCGACGCTGACCGCAACCACTGATGAAGGCTATCGGCGAGCAGACTTCTTCGCGCTCAATCCCGACTTGGATGACGAAGGTCTAGGCACCGCGATTCACTGGGATACCTACTTCGGCCCGGAGAGGGAACGCTTCCACACGGCCGAAGCCGTGGCCGTCGGCGAGAAGAAGGTTCTGGCTCGAAGCTTTTCGGTCGCCGCTCTTAGCGGGAACCTCCTGCAGTATGCCAAGCAGGGGCTGTCCCTACGCTATGGCACGAAGCGCGATGGATGTCCCGTTGGGCGAGAACTGGTCCGGATTCCAGTGCACGAAATCATCTGGCAGGGTCGGAATCAGGCGCTGCACTGGGAAGTAGGGGTGCCGCATGCGCCCGTTGTGAAGTGCTTTGAGCACTTGGCTGCTAACGCCGACCCCGTGTTCGCTGAATACAAGGTTCGAAGCATGGCGTATGAGATCGTATCTCTACTTGGATGGAAGACGGTGGACGACTTCAACCGGGACATGCATCTCTACACATGAAGCGAACGCGGTCCGTCCCTTCACTTGAGCGAACCTCCACCGGCGTGGCTACTGAGCAACATGGAACTACTGCTACGGGTCGGGTGCCGCCGTTCAACTGAAGCGTGAGCAATCGATAAACCGAATCCGTGCCGACGACGAATAGCTCAGTGGCCGGTGAAGGCAGTTCCTCGGTGGGTCGATTTGGCAGGTTCGGACCGAACGCTGTCCGGAGCAGCAGTCATCGAGGGCACCCGACGTGAGCGACCGCGTTCAGTCTGAACCGCCAGGTCAACACCTGAAAGGCTGATCTGCAGCGGGAGCGGAAGGTGGGGGTTGGACAGCTAGCCTGCTGCTGACCGCCCGAACGTCGCTTGCGGCGCCAAATCTCTACTGGAGCTCCATCCAGTAACGAGGGACAACTCCGTAATCTCTAAAGTACGTGCGGTCCGGGAAGGGTGGGCCTTGGGTCGACGGTCTCCACGGTAGTCGACGAAACACTGGCGCCAACACGGCAGGCCCACCATACGAAGCGCCTGTGTTGACCCCACGGGAACTTCAGACCACACTTCACGTCTTACTCCAACCTAGACAAAGGGAATCACCATGAGGAAGGTTGTCGTCGTCTCTGCGGCCCTCATTGCAGCCACTGCTGGCGCCACGCCAATGGCTGCCGAGGCTGAGCGTCCATCAACGGCCGCGCCGGTTCTCGCAACCATGTCCGAAGGTCAGTCGATCGTTTCAGTCCTCGAGACCATCCTGCAAAAGCAAGTCGGTCGTCGCGTCGACCTGGCCTCGGGTCGCTGGCTCGTGGTTTACGGCGATCGCGTTCTCCAAGGCACCGAGGATTTGGCGTCCATTGACTCTCGTGAAGTGATCTCCGTCCACTTCCTGACTCAGCCGAACAGGAAGTACGAAGGCACCGTGGTTCTGGCCCGCCGCTGAGGTGGCCCAGCCCACGGGTGAACCGTCGCTGGTCCTGGGGGTCAATCGGCGTTGGGGGCCGATTCACATCCCACCCAGCCGGCTTGAGTAGCGACGTGCGTTCACTGGAATGTTTCCGGGGCGGGATGTTGGGTGCCTTTAAAGAGCTCATTGCACAGGCACCCTCCCCTGTCTTGGCGGCTTAGTTCGAAGACTCCCCAATCTCCGCCTTTGCAGCGGAGGATATATCTGCGCGCGCGGCGCCACTCTGGCCCCTTTCCAGCTGCCGCACGTCCTCAAGCTCTTGGGCGGGCGTATGCGGGCCTATACCTGGCCACATGCTCGACCGAACGTACGTCGGCGTCGTCGTCCAGGCCGCACTCCGCCCACCGGCCCCACTCGCTGCCGCAAGTTGGTTAGCCAAACGTTGGGCGATGGCTCCAGAACGGCGAATCCAAGAGCACCGACGACCAGAGCTTGCCGAGCACGATCAGCCGACAGCTACGCCGATAACAGCAGCAACAAGGCTGCTGCCGCCAGTCGGCTCCGAAGGGCAACACACCCTGCCCGCGTCGCCCTGAATAGTACCTGACTCCCCACCCTCACACCGGCGCCGCCGTCGTCACCACCTTCATGCTCGGCGGCAGCAGCGTCGGTGTATGGCTCTCCCCCGCCACCCACGCGTCGATCATGTCCGCCCACTCCTGCAGCATGTGGCGCCGCTGCTCGGCGTACTCGGCCTTGTTGTAGACCCCGCGCGATGAGCGACCGTCCTCGTGGGCTAGGCACTTCTCGATCCAGTCGCCGTTGAAGCCCAGTTCGTTCAGGATGGTCGAGCCCGTACGCCGCAGGTCGTGCACGGTGAACGGCTCCAGCGGCAGGTTCGACTCCTTGGCCTTCTCGGCGATCACCTGGGTGACGCGGTTGAGCGTGGCCTTCGACATGCAGCGATCGGCGTCGTAGCGCGACGGCAGAACGAACTTCGAGCCCGCCGCGCAGGTGTGCAGCGCAATGAAGATGTCCAGCGCCTGCTGCGACAGGTAGACGTTGTGCGGCTTGCCCGTCTTCATCCGCGACTTCGGGATCGACCAGACCGCGTTCTCGAAGTCCACCTCGTCCCAGGTCGCCTCGATCAGTTCGCTCTTGCGCACCAGCGTCAGCAGCACGAGGCGCAGCGCCAGGCGGATGGTCGGCAGCGTCGCCGTTGTCTCCAGCAGCCGGTGCATGAGACGGATCTCGGAGGGCGATAGCGCCCTGTCCTTCGGCACGAAGGTGGCGATCGACGACGGACCGACTTCGTCGGCCGGGTTCGGCGCCTTGTCGCCGTGCATGGCGGCGTAGGCGAACACCAGCTTGACGATCTCGCGGGCGATCACGGCCGTGGCCGGTGCACCGCGGGCCTTGATCTTGCCGCACAGGGCGCGAAGGTCCTCAGGGCCGATCTCGGCCATGCGGCGGTTCTGAAAGACCGGCAGGATGTCCCGGTCGATGACGGTCTTGCGCATGGCCTTGGTGCTGTCGGCCATGCGGTGTTCGGCCAGCCAGCGCCGGGTGTACTCGCCGAAGGTCTGCGCCTCGGCCAAGCGGCTCTTCTCGCGCTGCTTTTCCTGGGCGGGTGAGATGCCCTGGGCGATGGCCTTTCGCGCTTCCATGCAGCGCTCGCGAGCCATCAGCAGCGAGATCCCGTCTTTCGAGCCGTAGCGGCCGATGGTGAGCGTCTCGCGCCGCCCGTTCAGGCGGTAGTCCATCCGGAAGCTGATGGTGCCGCGCGGGGTGACGACCACGTAGAGCCCGTCACGGTCGGCGACCTTGTAGAGCGAAGCCTGCGGCTTCAGCCCTCGTAGCGTGCCATCTGACAGCATCGGCGACCCCTCCTTGGCGGAGAATTCTACCGTCAGCCGAAAGAAGCGGCGACATCGACGCTAAGTGCTTGTCCGGCAAGACATTTCTTGTCGTTTCTATACCGTCACGACTCGATCCGGTGTGACGGTAGAAATTTCGGGCATCCTAGCCACTCAGGATCTACCGCCAGAACTACCGTCAATCTGAACCTCATCCCCCCGATAGTCTCCGATAGATCCCGACAGACATATACCCATACATATCAACAACTTACGACCGTTTCTCGACCGTCCTCGATAGTCCCCGAAAGACGTCGAATCATTCCCACTCGATCGTCGCGGGCGGCTTGGAGCTCACGTCGTAGGTCACACGGTTGATGCCGCGAACCTCGTTGATGATGCGGCTGGAGACCTTCTTCAGCAGCGCGTACGGGAGTTCGGCCCAGTCGGCGGTCATGAAATCGCTGGTCTGCACAGCGCGCAGCGCCACGACGTGGTCGTAGGTGCGGCCATCGCCCATCACGCCCACGCTCTTGACGGGCAGGAAGACGGCGAAGGCCTGCGATGTCTTGTCGTACCAGCTGCGCCCGTCGGCGGGATCGACGGTGGCGCGCAGCTCCTCGATGAAGATGGCGTCGGCGCGGCGCAGCAGCTCGGCGTATTCGCGCCGTACCTCGCCCAGGATGCGTACGCCCAGGCCCGGGCCCGGGAAGGGATGGCGGTAGACCATCTCCTGCGGCAGCCCGAGCGCCACGCCCAGCTCGCGCACCTCGTCCTTGAAGAGATCGCGCAGGGGTTCGAGCAGCTTCAGGCCGAGCTGCTCGGGCAGCCCGCCCACGTTGTGGTGGCTCTTGATGGTGGTGGCCTTCTTTGTCTTGGCGCCACCCGACTCGATCACGTCCGGATAGATCGTGCCCTGGGCCAGGAAGGTGGCGCCGCGGTGGCCACCTCCTGCGGCCTTCAGCCTCGCAGCCTCCTGCTTGAAGACGTCGACGAAGAGGCGCCCGATGATCTTGCGCTTGGCCTCGGGGTCGGCCACGCCCGCGAGTTCGTGCATGAAGAGCTCGCTGGCATCCACGCGCACGACCCGCGCGTGGAGCCTGCCAGCGAACATCTCCATCACGGCATCGCCCTCCTTCAGGCGCAGCAGCCCATGGTCGACGAACACGCAGGTGAGCTGCTCGCCGATCGCGCGGTGGATGAGCGCGGCCGCCACGCTCGAATCCACACCCCCGGACAGGCCGAGGATCACCTCCTCGTCGCCCACTTGTGCGCGGATGGCGGCCACCGCTTCGGCCACGTGGTCACGCATGATCCAGTCAGCCCTTGCGCCGCAGATCCCGAGCACGAAGCGCTCCAGCATCGCCCTGCCCTGCACGGTGTGCGTGACCTCGGGGTGGAACTGCACGGCGTAGTAGCCACGCGCCTCGTCGGCCATGCCGGCGATCGGGCAGCTCGGCGTGCTGGCCATCAGCTTGAAGCCCGGCGGCAGCTCGGTCACCTTGTCGCCATGGCTCATCCACACCTTGAGCATCCCGTGGCCGGCGTCGGTGCGGAAATCCTCGATGCCATCGAGCAGCCGCGTGTGGCCGCGCGCGCGTACCTCGGCGTACCCGAACTCGCGCTGGTCGCTCCACTGCACGGTGCCGCCAAGCTGCACGGCCATCGTCTGCATGCCATAGCAGATGCCCAGCACCGGCACGCCGAGCTCCCACACGGCCTGGGGAGCCCGCAGCTGGTGGTCCTCGTAGGTGCTGGCGTGGCTGCCCGACAGGATGATGCCCTTCGGGGCGAAAGCCCGGATGAAGTCGTCCGAGACGTCGTTCGGGTGGATCTCGCAGTAGACGTGCGCCTCGCGCACGCGGCGCGCGATCAGTTGCGTCACCTGGGAGCCGAAGTCGAGGATCAGGATCTTGTCGTGCATGGCGCGCTAGCGGGAGGAATGGGAGCGGAAGTGCAGCCAGGCCAGCAGCAGGCCCGTAGCCTGAAGTGCCGCGCCGAAGTACAGGGGGGCGCCGATGCGCCAGTCCCCGGGCGGCAGGTGCGACACCGCCATCAGGAGCGGGCCGGTGAGCGCCGGGGCGATCACGGCCGTGAGGCTGTTGATGGAGCTGACCGAGCCGAGTGTGCGCCCCTGCTCGTCCGCGCCGGCCGCGCTCGACACGATGCTCTGCAGCGACGCCGTCACGGCAAAGCCGAGCACGTTGAGGAAGATCACGGCATACATGACCCAGCCCGCCCACGCTGCGCCCCACGCGGCATAGGCGAGCGTGGACGACAGCAGGCCCATGACGGCCAGCTGTCGCGGGGGCAGGCGCTTGAGCAGCAGGCGCAGCAGGCCACCTTGCACCAGCACCGACATCACGCCCACTGCCGCGAGCGACCAGCCGTTGTCCTGCGCGGTCCAGCCGAACTTGAAGCTCGTGTAGAGCACCCACACGTTGTAGAGCACGCCCTGCGCAAGCCCGGCACAGGCGATGACCGCCACGATCAGGCCCACCCCTTCCAGGCGCGCAAGCGCCCGCAGCGCCGCCACGGGGTTGACTGCCTTCCAGGCGAAGGGGCGGCGGCGCTCCGGGGGCAGCGACTCGGGCAGCACGAACCAACCATAGGCGAGGTTCACCAAGGAGAGAATGCCCGCTGCGACGAAGGGCAGGCGCAGGTCCACCGCACTCAGCAGGCCACCCAGGGCCGGCCCGATGATGAAGCCCAGGCCGAACATCGCGCCCAGCATCCCGAAGCGCTTCGCACGGTCCTCGGGGGCCGTGATGTCGGCCACGTAGGCATTGGCCACGGCCGCGTTGGCCTGCATGGCGCCGCCCACGAGGCGCACCGCCACCAGCATCCACAGCGCCGTCGCGGCGGCGGTGGCGAAGAAGTTCAGCGCCAGGCCGCAGAAGCCCAGCAGCAGAACGGGTCGGCGCCCATAGGCATCGGACAGCGCTCCCAGGAAGGGCGCACCGAAGAAGCTGGCGATGCCGAAGGCGAAGCTGACGACGGCCACCCAGAAGGCCTGCTCGGTCTGGTCAGGCGTGAACTGGCCCACGAGCATGGGCAGCACCGGCACGATGATGCCGATGGCCACCATGTCGATGAGCACGGTGAGCAGGATGAAGCCCATGGCCGCAGGCGGCCGGGCCGGCGCCACCGGCCCGGGGCCCGACCCCGACGGACCGGCTGCGGCGGAAAGGGGCGCACTCATTCGGAGCGGTAGTTCGGCGCTTCCTTGGTGATCTGCACGTCGTGGACGTGGCTCTCGCGCATGCCGGCCGTGGTGATCTCGACGAACTCGGCGCGGCTTCTCATCTCGTCGATGGTGGCGCATCCGCAGTAGCCCATCGAGGCGCGCAGGCCACCGGCCATCTGGAAGATGATCGCCACCACCGAGCCCTTGTAGGGCACGCGGCCCTCGATGCCCTCGGGCACGAACTTGTCGGCATTGGGGTTGGCGGTCTCGTCGGCTTCCTGGAAGTAGCGATCGGCCGAGCCGGCCTGCATCGCACCGATCGAGCCCATGCCGCGGTAGCCCTTGTAGCTGCGGCCCTGGTAGAGGATGACCTCGCCCGGAGCCTCCTCGGTGCCAGCGAAGGCTCCACCCATCATCACCGAACTTGCGCCCGCTGCAATCGCCTTGGCGAGGTCGCCCGAGTAGCGGATGCCGCCGTCGGCGATCAGGGGCACGCCGCTGCCGCGCAGCGCGGTGGCCACGTTGTCGATGGCCGTGATCTGCGGCACGCCCACGCCCGCGACGATGCGCGTGGTGCAGATCGAGCCCGGGCCGATGCCGACCTTGACGGCGTCCGCGCCCGCTTCCACCAGCGCGGTGGCCGCCGCGCCGGTGGCGATGTTGCCGCCGATCACGTCGACCTGCGGGAAGTTGCGCTTGACCCAGCGCACGCGCTCGATCACGCCCTGGCTGTGCCCGTGCGCGGTGTCCACGACGATGGCATCCACCCCAGCCTTCACGAGGAGCTCCACGCGCTCCTCGGTACCGGGCCCGACGCCTACGGCCGCACCCACTCGCAGCCGCCCGCTGGCATCACGCGCAGCGTTGGGAAAGTTGGTCTGCTTCGTGATGTCCTTGACGGTCATGAGGCCGCGCAGCTCGAAGGTCTCGCTCACGACGAGCACCCGCTCGAGGCGGTGCCTGTGCATCAGTGCCTTGCCTTCGTCGAGGGAGGCCCCTTCGCGCACCCACACCAGGCGTTCGCGCGGGGTCATGATCTCGCGCACCGGCGCGTCCAGCCGCGTCTCGAAGCGCAGATCCCGGTTGGTGACGATCCCCACCACGGTCTTGCCCTCGAGCACCGGAAAGCCCGACACGCCGTGCTGGCGCGAGAGCTCCACCACAGCCCGCACCGGCATGTCGGGCGTCACGGTGATCGGGTCGCGCAGCACACCTGACTCGTAACGCTTCACGCGGGCCACTTCGGCCGCCTGCGCGCGCGGCGTCAGGTTCTTGTGCACGATGCCCACACCGCCCTCCTGCGCAATCGCAATCGCCAGGCGCGACTCGGTGACGGTGTCCATGGCAGCGGACACCAGGGGCAGGTTGATCGGGATGTTGCGTGACAGGCGGGTGACCAGGCTCGTGTCACGCGGCAGCACCTGCGAGTACGCGGGCACCAGCAACACGTCGTCGAAGGTGTGCGCTTTGCCGAGTAGGCGCATGGGTTCAGGCTCCAGACGCAAAGCCGGATTATCAACCCGGCGCCCGCTGCAGGCCGCGCGACCCCTGCTCGAGCACCCGCAGGTCTTCACCCGTGCGGAGGCCGCCGGGCGCCGCTTGCGCCCTGACCTGTGAGGCTGCGACGCTACACTCGACGCATGTCGGTTCGGCTGCACACGTGCTTGCGCCCCCTGGCCGCTCCCGCCCTGGCCCTGGCCCTGGCCGCTTGCCTGGCAAGCGGCGCCGCTCAGGCCGCCTCGTTGTGGAAGTGGCGGGACGCGAACGGGCGTGTCACCATCAGCGACCAGCCGCCGCCGAGGGAGATACCGGATCGCGACATTCTCGAGCGACCGGCTGCGCGCATCCCGCCAGCGGACGCCACCGGTACCGCAAATCGCGCGCCCGCTGCCCCCCGACCGGCGACGGCATCCCCCGCGGGCGCCGTCGCGTCGGGCCCGGCGGCGCGTGTCGATCCCGAGCTCGAGGCGCGGCGGCGAGCCGATGCAGCCAAGGCACGCGAGGCCGCCAAGGCTGCGCCCCAGGAGGACCCTCAGGCCGTGGCACGCAAGCGCGAGAACTGCGAGCGCGCGCGCGCCATGCTTGCCACCCTGGACAGTGGCCAGCGCATGGCGCGGCTCAACGACAAGGGCGAGCGGGTGATACTGGACGATGCCACGCGTGCCCAGGAGGCGCGACGCGCACGCGACGTCATCGCCTCCGACTGCACTTAGGCGGAACGACTGCGCGCAGCCGATCCGCTCGCCTGGCCACGCCGGTTGCGCTGGCCACGCTGACGCAACCGCCGAGCCTGCTTCGGGTCGCACAGCAGGGGCCGGTAGATCTCCACCCGATCTCCCTGCCGCAGCAACGTGTCTGCACGCGCCCGACGCCCCCAGATGCCGACAGGAGCCTGTTCGAGGGTCAGGCCGTGGCGCTCCAGCACCCCGCTTGCGACCAGCGCATGTGCAAGTACGGAACCCGCAGGCAGGGTCAGCCGCGTGAGGTCCACCGGGCCACCAGCTGGCGCATGGACAACCTCGACCTGCAGGGTCTCGCCCGGAGCCCCGTGCCCCCTCTCCCCGCCCGGCCAGCCCGCGGCAGGTGCCTGCTTCATCGTGCGCCGTAGACCGCCTCGGCGCGGCTCACGAAGGAGTCGACGAGCGTCTCGGCGACCTTGTCGAAGACGGGGCTGAGCAGCGCCTCGAGCGCGACGCTGGAGAAGGCGTAGCGCAGGTCGAGCTCGACCCGGCACGCCTGGCGCTCGACCGCAGCCGCGGGAATGGGCCGGAAAGCCCAGGTTCCCTCCAACAGCGAGAACGGGCCGTCCACGAGCCGCATCTCCACCGCCTGCGCCTCCTGGTGCGCGTTGCGCGTGGTGAAGGCATGGCGCACGCCGGCATAGGCCAGATGGAGCCGGGCCGTCACACCGTCGTCGTGCCGGTCCAGCACCTCGGCGTGGTCGCACCAGGGCAGGAAGCCCGGGTAGTCCTCGACGGCGGTCACGAGGTCGTACATCTCGCGCGCCGAGTACCACAGCAGGACGGAGCGCTTCAGGTGCTTCATACAATCGCCCGATTGTAGGTACCCCCCAAGATGTCCGCGATTGCCGAGAACCGCCGTGCCCGCTTCGATTACCACGTGGAGGAAAGACATGAGGCGGGCCTCGTGCTCGAAGGGTGGGAGGTCAAGGCCATCCGCGCCGGCCAGGTGCAGCTGACGGACGGCTACGTCCTGATCCGCGACGGGGAGCTCTATCTCATCGGATGCCGCATCGATGCCCTGCGCTCGGCCTCGACCCACGTCCATCCGCAGGCCGACCGCACGCGCAAGCTGCTGATGCACCGCGAGGAGATCCGGCGCCTGATCGGCAAGGTCGAGCAGCGCGGCTTCACGCTCGTCCCGCTGAACCTGCACTACAAGGGCGGTCGGGTGAAGGTCGAGGTCGCGCTGGCGCGCGGCAAGGCGCAGCACGACAAGCGAGAGACCGAGAAGAAGCGTGACTGGGAGCGCGAGAAGCAGCGCCTGATGCGCCACAAGGTCTCGTCTTCGGGCGATCGCTGAGGGCGCGCCGGGTACTCAGCCGAAGGCCCGCTCCAGCGCGGCCTGCAGGTCGGCCCGCAGGTCCGCCACCGCTTCCAGCCCGATCGAGAACCGCACCAGGTGTCCCGGCGGGCGCGTGGCGCCCTTTCGCATGGCGTCGAGGTCGTAGGGCACGGCCAGGCTCATCGGCCCTCCCCATGAGTAGCCGATGCGAAACAGCTTCAGGCTGTCGACGAAGGTGTCGACCTGATCCGGGCGGACGGACTCGTCGAAGAGCACCGAGAACAGGCCGGCCGCCGCACCGCAGTGCCGAGCCCAGTGCTCATGGCCAGGCGAACCCGGCACCGCAGGGTGGAGCACCTGCCGCACGACGCGCTGCTCGCCGAGCCACGCGGCGAGTTCGCGCGCGGCGTGGTCGTGCGCGGCATAGCGCACGCCGATGGTGGGCAAGGCCCGCAAGACGAGCTCGACATCATTGGCCGCCACGCCGATGCCCAGCATCCCGTGCACGTGCAGCAGGCGGTGGAACAGCTCCTCGTCGCGGGTCACGACCGAACCCATCAGCACGTCGGCGCCGCCCGAGGGGTACTTGGTGACGGCCTGCATCGAGATGTCCGCGCCGAGCTCGAAGGGCCGGAACGCCAGGCCCGCACCCCAGGTGTTGTCCAGTGCCGCCACCGCGCCGTGCTCACGGACGATGGACACGAGAGTGGCCAGGTCGGGGAACTCCATCGTCACGGAGCCCGGCGCCTCCAGCCACACCAGGCGCGTGGAGGGCGTCAGGGCGGCACGCAGCGAGCCCGGGTCCATCGGGTCGTACAGCGCATGCGTGATGCCCCAGTGGGACAGGAGCGCAGCCGCCTGCTCGCGCGAAGGGCCGTAGACGTTGCTGGGCAGCAGCAGGTGATCGCCCGCGCGCAGCAGCGCCAGGTTGACGTTGGTGATGGCCGCCAGGCCGCTGGGCGCCAGCACGCAGTGATGGCCGCCCTCGAGGTCTGCGAGCCGCCGCTCGAGCGTGAAGGTCGTGGGCGTTCCGTGCAGGCCGTAGGTGTAGCCGGCGCGGCTCTTCCACGAGCGCTGGCGCAAGGCGGCCACGTCGCGGAACATCACGGTGGAAGCCTTGTGCACCGCGGGCGGAAAGGCCAGGAAGCCCTCCGGCGGCTCGTAAGGATGGTGGATCTGGCGGGTGATCGGGTCCTGGGGAGTGCTCACGGTTTGGCTCGCCACCGGCTCGGGGCTTTCGGTCAGAAGGACTAGACGGGCTCGGCCACGAGATCATGGCCTTGGGTGGCGACCACACGGGCCCGCGTGAACTCGCCGGTCTTGAGGGTACGGGAGGCGCGTGCCGGGGGCAGCAGATGCACCACGCCATCGATCTCCGGCGCATCGGCGTAGCTGCGCGCGCGCCCCCCGCGACGGCCCAGGGCTGGCGCATGGTCCACCAGGACCTGCATGGTGGCCCCTACGCGCGCCTGCAGACGCCTGGCCGAGACCTCCTCCGCCAGCGCCATGAAGCGCGCCCGGCGGGCTTCGCGTTCGGCCGCGGGCAGCTGCCCGGGCAGGGCATTGGCGGCCGCACCGTCCACCGGGGAGTAGGCGAAGCAGCCGGCGCGGTCGATGCCAGCCTCGCGCACGAAGGCCAGCAGAGCCTCGAACTCTTCGTCCGTCTCGCCCGGGAAGCCCGCGATGAAGGTGGAGCGCACGACGAGCTGAGGGCAGGCCTCGCGCCAGCGCTGCAGGCGCTCAAGGTTGCGCTCGCCGCTGGCCGGCCGCCGCATGCGCCGCAGCACGTCGGGGTGCGCGTGCTGGAACGGCACGTCCAGGTACGGCAGGATGCGTCCGTCTGCCATCAGCGGCAGCAGGTCGTCCACATGGGGATAGGGATAGACGTAGTGCAGCCGCACCCAGGCATCGTGCGGCCGGGCCAGTTCCCCCAGGCGCTCGCACAGGTCCACCAGGCGCGTCTTGACGGGCTTGCCGTCCCAGAAGCCGGTGCGGTACTGCTGGTCCACGCCGTAGGCGCTGGTGTCCTGGCTGACCACCAGCAGCTCCTTCACGCCTGACTCGAACAGCGCACGCGCCTCGTTGAGGACATCGCCCACCGGGCGCGAGACCAGATCGCCGCGCATGCTCGGGATGATGCAGAAGGTGCAGCGGTGGTTGCAGCCTTCGCTGATCTTCAGGTAAGCGTAGTGCCGCGGCGTGAGCTTGACTCCGGCTGGCGGGAGCAGGTCCACGAAGGGGTCGTGGGGCTTGGGCAGGTGGGTATGGACCGCGTCCATCACCTCGTCGGTGGCGTGCGGCCCGGTGACGGCCAGCACCTTCGGGTGCACGCTTCGAACGAGGTTGCCGCCATCAGCACCCGACTTCGCCCCCAGGCAGCCGGTGACGATGACGCGACCGTTGGCAGCCAGCGCCTCTCCGATCGTGTCCAGGCTCTCCCTGACCGCATCGTCGATGAAGCCACAGGTGTTGACGATGACGAGATCGGCCCCCTGGTAGCTGCGTGCGGTGCGGTAGCCCTCGGCGCTCAGGCGCGTGAGGATCAGCTCCGAATCCGTCAGCGCCTTCGGGCATCCGAGGCTGACGAATCCGACGGTCGGGGTGTCCGATGCGTGCGGTACGGACTCAGGCATCGTGGACATGCCGGACCCGTCAGCGCGCGGGGCCACCCCGGCCCGGCATCATGGCCTCGGCCTGGCGCGCCATCTGCTGCTGCATCTGCTCCATCAGGAGCCTGGACTGCTCCAGGTAACCCGTGAAGAGCCCCTGCACGAGAGGAGATTGGCCCGTGACCATCTGCGCCCAGCCTTCGGGCGTGAAGGCCTGCGGGTCCATCGTGGCGGCCCCGCCGGGCATGAAGCTGCGCTGCATCTCCACGAAGGTCTGCAGGTTCTTCTCCAGGTAGGCGCCCATCATCCCCTGCATCGCGTGACCGTAGAAGCGGATGAGCTGCGACAGCATCTCGGTGGAGAAGATCGGAACACCGCCTGTCTCTTCCTCGAGAATGATCTGCAGCAGGATGCTGCGGGTCAGGTCTTCGCCCGAGCGCGCATCGCGCACCTCGAAGGGTTCGGCGCGCATGACCATCTGCTTCACGTCGGCCAGCGTGATGTAGCCGCTCGTGCGCGTGTCGTAGAGCCGCCGGTTCGGATACTTCTTGAGCACGCGCGGCCCGCCGGCCTGCTTGTCGCCCGATGCAGCCGCAGGCTTGGCACGGCGGGTGGTGGGCATTCGCGCGTCTCCTTGGGCCTGTGGACGGTGCGCCTGCGCGGCACCCGCACGGCTCTTTGTTTGGTAGGCGCGATTGGACTCGAACCAACGACCCCCACCATGTCAAGGTGGTGCTCTAACCAGCTGAGCTACGCGCCTGAGAAGCCTCGAATTGTAGCACCGGGGCGCACTCAGGCCCGCCGCGCCTGCCGCACGCCTGGCACCTGCGCGATCGCGCGCAGCAGGGGCGAGAGTCGGCCGACCTCGCTCACCTCGGCCGTGAAGATCATGCGCGCCGTGCGCCCGTGCCCGTCAGAAATGCTCTGGGTATGCACGCCCGTGACATTCACGCGCTCCTTGGCGAAGACCTCCGAGACATCGCGCAGAAGGCCCTGCCGATCAGCCGCCTCCACCGAGATGTCCACCGGATACAGGCTGGCCTCGCTTCGCGCGGTTGGCGCGCCCCAGGCCACCGGGATCACGCGCTCCGGCGTGCTGTGCGCCATGTGGCGAAAGTTGGAGCAGCTGCTGCGGTGCACGGCCACCCCCTTGCCACGCGTCACGAAGCCCCCGATGGGGTCGGGCGGCGCCGGGCGGCAGCACTTCGACAGCGCGGTCAGCAGCGACTCCACCCCCACCACCAGCACACCTCCCGGCGAAGGGCTGCGAGGCGGCCGCACCGCCGGCGCCGCGTCCGCATGCGCCTCGGCGGGTGCGGGTCGCAGCAACTGCTCGAGGTTGCGAAGGGAATATTCGTCCTTGCCCACCGCTTCGAAGAGGCGCTCGGCGTCGGCAAAGCCCAGGCGTGATGCCAGTTCATCGAGCTTGATGGCCGTGCGGCCTTCGCGCTGCAGCCAGCGCTCCACGGCCTCCCGGCCCCGGCCGATCGTCTCCTGCGCCGCCTGCGCGTTGAACCAGGCCCGTACCTTGGCGCGCGCGCGCGGGCTGTGCAGGTACCCGAGCTCGGCGTTGAGCCAGTCCCGCGAGGGCCCACCCTCGCGCACCACCGTGACCTCCACCGTCTGCCCATTGGCCAGCCGGGTGGTCAGGGGCACGAGCACGCCGTCCACCCGCGCGCCGCGGCAGCGGTGCCCCAGGTCCGTGTGCAGGCTGTACGCGAAGTCCACGGGTGTGGCGCCGGCAGGCAGCTCCACGACCGCTGCCTGAGGCGTGAGCACGTAGATCCGCTCATCAGGGGCGCTTGCCTGGGCGGGCGGCCGCTCCCGGAGCGCCGACTCGCTGACATCGCGCTCCCAGGCCAGCAGCTGCCGCATGACGGCCTGCCGGGCCTGCACGACGGCGCCAGCAGCACGCTCGTCCACGCTCACGCCCGCATAGCCGCGCACGCCGGCCTCCTTGTAGGCCCAGTGCGCAGCAGCGCCATGCTCAGCCCGCTCGTGCATGTCGCGGGTGCGGATCTGCACCTCCACGGGCTTGCCGTCGTCTCCTTCCACCACGGTGTGGAGCGATTGGTAACCGTTCGGCTTGGGGCGTGCGATGTAGTCGTCGAACTCCCCAGGGCGGGCCCGGAATCGGGCATGGACCGCCGAGAGTGCGGCGTAGCAGGCGGGCACATCCTGCACGATCACGCGCAGCGCACGCAGATCCAGCACGTGCTCGAAGGGCAGGTTCTTGCCCCGCATCTTCTTCCAGATGCTGTAGAGGTGCTTGGCGCGGCCCTCCACCTGGGCGGCCAGGCCGGCCTGGCGCAGCACGCCCTCGAGTTGGTGGCGCGCGAAGGACAGCGCGAGCTCGCGGGCGCTCCTGCGTTCGTCGAGCAGCCGGGCCACCCCGTGGTACGCCTCGGGCTGAAGCAGGCGGAAGGCCAGGTCCTCCAACTCCCACTTCAACTGCCAGATTCCGAGTCGGTTGGCCAGCGGCGCGAACACCTCCAGCGACTCGCGTGCGAGGTCGGCCGGGCATTCGCGCCTCGATTCGGCGTACCAGCGCAGCGTGCGCAGCCGCGAAGCCAGGCGCAGCAGCACCACGCGCAGGTCGCGCGAGAAGGCCAGCAGCATCTTGCGCACGCGCTCGATCTGCTGGGCGCGCTGCTGCTCGCCCACGGGCGCCTCGCGCGCGGCGCGCTGGATCGAGACGAGCCGGCGCGTCAGACCCACGAGGGACCCGTAGGAGCTCCCGAATGCGCGCGCGACAGTTTCCTCCGGCCGCTGCAGCGGATCGGCTGCGTACACGAGGAATACCGCAGCCTGCAGCGATGCGTCGGCCCCGACGCCTGCCAGGATGGCTGCCACCTCGCAGGCGTGGGCCCAGACGTCCTCGCCGGTGTCCAGCGTGCGACCCGCGAGCAAGGGCTCGGCGAAGGCACGCGCGCGCTGGAGGGTGTCAGCGGGCTCTTCCTCCAGCCTGACGCCTGCGGCCTCGGGATCGGTGTGCGCCTGGACCGTGGCCGCCAGGAGGATGGGGGCGCCGGCAGGCGAGGGGTCGGCGGGCAGGGTCTTCACTTCACGCGCGCTCCCGCGCCAGGTTCATCCAGCCAGCAGGAAGTCGCGTACGGTCTGGCGCTGTTCGGCCTGGACCAGAGTGGGCGCGTGACCCACGCCCTCGAACTCGCACAACTGCGCCCGGGGTCCGCGCTGCGTCATCTCGCGCGCCGTCTGCGCAGACAGCAGGTCCGACTGGGCGCCGCGCAGCAGCAACGTGGGCAGCCTCAGGCTGTCATAGGCCCGCCAGAGTGCAGCTTCGCCCATGGCGGCCAGCTCAGGCGTGAGGGCCCGGAATGGCACGGCGATCGCCGGGTCATAGCGAAGGACCAGGCCACCACTGCCGTCGGGCTTGAGCAGAGGTCGCGTCAGGGCCATCCACTGCTCGGGGGTATGCGGCCCGAAGCCCTGGGAAATGGCCCACATGGCCTGGGCCGCCTCGTGCTCGTCGGCAAAGCGGGCCGGCTGCCCCACGTAGGCGCCGATCCGGCGCAAGGCCTCGGCCTGTATGCGCGGGCCCACGTCGTTGAGGACAAGGCGCCGCAGCGGCGAGCCCTTGAGCGCGGCCACCCCCATGCCGATCAGCCCGCCCATCGAGGTGCCGACCCAGTCGACGCGCTCGGCGTCCAGCCGGGCAAGCAGCGTGACCATGTCGGCCACGTAGGTGGGCACGGCGTAGCCCATCGGGTCGGACAGCCAGTCGGAGCGCCCTCGCCCCACGACATCGGGACACACGACCCGCCGGCCCGCGGCCACCAGGTCGGCAGCCAGGGCGTCGAAGTCCCGGCCCTGTCGAGTCAGCCCGTGCACGCAGATCACGACATCCGGCTGCGAAGGGTCGCCCCACTCCCAGTAGGCCATCCGGTGCAGGCCGTGGGCATCCAGGCACGAGACGTGTCGCAGTCGCGGGGTCGGGTTCATGGGGTCAACAGGCCGGGCGTCAGCCCGGATCAAGCCGTCTGCGGATAATCCACGATCCTAAGCGAGCGCATCCCCGATCGATGCACGCACCGAAGTGGAGAACTGAACATGCTCACCGGCAGGACCGCACTGATCACCGGATCGACATCGGGCATCGGCCTGGGCATCGCCACGATGCTGGCCCAGCACGGGGCCAACATCGTGCTCAACGGCTTCGGGGACGTCGAGGGCGCCATGGCGCGCCTGCGCGAGTACGACGGCATGGTCGGCTACCACCCTGCCGACATGTCCAAGCCCGCCGAGATCGCCGCCATGGTGCGCTACACCGAGACCGAGATGGGGGGCGTGGACATCCTGGTCAACAACGCCGGCATCCAGCATGTGAGCCCGATCGAGGACTTTCCGGCCGAGCGCTGGGATGCGGTGATCGCGATCAACCTGTCGGCCGCCTTCCATGCGATGCAGCAGGCGCTGCCTCACATGCGCGCCCGGCGCTGGGGCCGCATCATCAACATCGCATCCGTGCACGGCCTCGTGGCTTCGGTGCACAAGGCCGCCTACGTGGCCGCCAAGCACGGGCTGGTGGGCCTGACGAAGGTTGCCGCACTGGAGACGGCCACCACCGGCATCACGGTCAACGCGATCTGCCCCGGCTGGGTGCTCACCCCGCTGGTTCAGAAGCAGGTCGATGCACGCGCTGCAGCCAGCGGCCTGGGCAACGAGGAGGCCAAGCGACAGCTGCTGGCCGAGAAGCAGCCGTCCCTGCAGTTCACCACCCCGGAGCAGCTCGGAGAACTTGCCGTGTTTCTGTGCTCGCCCGCCGCAGACAACATTCGCGGCGTGAGCCTGAACGTGGATGGCGGCTGGGCAGCCCAGTAGCCGCCCGCCGGCTCAGCGCGTCATCAGGACGCTGCCGCTCACGGTGCTCGTGACGGTAGCCCGCCCCGCCTCCACCGGAACCGGATCGTCGGCCGGCCGCACGGGGCTCGCGGCGGCGCGCAACATGGGCGGGCTTGCGAACAGCGGCGCCTCGGGTGAGCCCACCTGCACCTCCCGGACGACATAGCCGCTGAAGCCGAAGGCCAGGGCGTGCTGCTGCGCGCGCTCGCGAAAGCGCGCGATGGCCTGTGCGGCCACCTCGGCCTCCACGCGTTCACGGGCCTCCCGCGAGAGGCTGAAGTTCACGCGCGCCACGACCAGGCCCTGCACGCGGCCAGCCAGACGCGACACGGCGGGAATGTCACGCCCTTCGATCACGAGCTCGGCCCTGCCCTGCCAGCCGGCAATCCCGCCGCGCTGGGCATATCGGGGCCCGATCGAGAACGGCCCGGTGCGCACCTCCACCTGCCCGGCCCTCGCGCCAGGCCGCGCCACGGCCAGTGCGGCGTCGATCGCCGAGGCGAGCTGCGATTGCACCTCCGCCGCCTCAACGCCCTCGCGCGTGACGGCCAGCGTGATCGCCAGCGTGTCCATCGTGACCTCGGCTGCGGCCGATGCCGACAGCGACATCACGTTGCGCGGCGGCTCTGCGGCCTGGGCATGCACGGCAGCGCCCAAGGGTCCCGCGAGCGCCATCGCCACGGCGGCCAGGCGCCATCCCCGGATCCAAGACTGCGTGCCCATTTGCTGGTCCCCCATGCGCGTGCGAACCTGCCGTTGCGCCTGCCCGAACACCCATCTGTGCGCGGGCTCAACGTACGCGCTGCGCCAGTTTGTAACACGTTGCAATTCCTGCGCCGGCCACGCAGGGGCGGCGGCAGAATCGTCGTCCAATGTCAGCGCGCTTCAGCCCTGGATGAGCTCACCCGCCCCCAACCGCCCGGACAGGCTGCTCGTCGTCGACGACGATGCACGCATCCGGGACCTGCTGCGGCGCTACCTCAGCCAGGAGGGCTTCGAGGTCCTGCTGGCCGAGGACGCCAAGTCGATGGCGCGGGTCATGAACCGCGAGACCGTGGACCTGATCGTGCTCGACCTGATGCTGCCGGGGGAGGACGGTCTCTCGGTGTGCCGCCGGTTGCGGGCGGCCAACGATCGCACGCCCATCATCATGCTCACCGCCAAGGGCGAGGACGTGGACCGCATCGTCGGCCTGGAGGTGGGCGCGGACGACTACCTTCCCAAGCCCTTCAACCCGCGCGAACTGCTCGCCCGCATCCACGCCGTTCTGCGGCGACGGCCCGAACGCGAGGCGCCCGGTGCACCCTCGCGAGACACGCAGGTGGTCGCCTTCGGGCCCTTCGAATTCGACCTGTCCTCTCGGCGCCTGTCGCGCGACGGTGCGCCCGTGCCTCTGACCACCGGCGAGTTCTCGATGCTCAAGGCCCTGGTGCGCCACCCGCGGCAGCCCATGTCGCGCGACAAGCTCGCGCAGCTCGCACGCGGACGCGAGTTCGAGCCCTATGACCGCAGCCTCGATGTGCAGGTGTCTCGCCTGCGCAAGCTGATCGAGGAAGACCCCGCCCAGCCACGCTACATCCAGACCGTCTGGGGCGTGGGCTATGTCTTCGTGCCAGACGGGCAGGGTCCGGCCTCCTGAGCTGAGCGCAAGCGTGCCGGGCGCGTTCCGGCAAAGGGCCCTCTGCAAGGGCTCCGCGCTCATGCATGATCTGCCTCCCGCCCGGTCTCCCACGCTCACGTGAGCCTCTTCTGGCGCACCTTCTCGCTGCTGTCGCTGCTGCTGGCCGCCTGCCTGTTGGCGTGGGGAGCCGCGCTGCAGGCGCTCGAGCTGAATCCGCGCGCCGAGCAGCAGGCACGGGAGCTCGCAAGCCTGGTGCAGCTGGCCCGTGCGGCGCTGCGCGAGACGGACGGCATCAACCGGGTGGCCCTGCTGAAGTCCCTCGACCAGGGCCAGCCTACCCGCGTGCGACCGCGCGAACCCGCCGATCGCATCGAGGTGCTCGGGGATGATCCCTTTGCGCTTCGCGTCGTGGACGAGTTGCGCGCCCGGCTCGGGCCGGAGGTCACGGTGGCGCGCGCCGTCAACGGCATGCCCGGCCTGTGGGTGGACTTTGGCATCGAGCGGGACCGCTTCTGGCTGCACGCATCGCGCGCCGAGTTCGCCCCAGGCGGGGCCACGCTGGGGATCTGGCTCGCGGTGGCGCTCGTGGCCACGCTGGCGGGCTCGGTGGGCGTGGCCCGCCTGATCAACCGCCCGCTCCAGGAACTGTCCTTTGCAGCCAGCCGCATCCGGGGCGGCGACCTCGACTCCCGGCTGGACGAGGACACCGTCACGCAGGAGGTGCGCGAAGTCAACCGCGGCTTCAACCGCATGGCACGCGAGCTGGCACGGGTGGAACAGGATCGGGCGCTGATGCTCGCCGGCATCAGCCACGATCTGCGCACCCCGCTGGCGCGGTTGCGGCTGGACATCGAGATGAGCGTCAGCGACGAGCAGGCGCGTCGTCACATGGCGGCCGACATCGAGCAGCTCGATGCCATCGTCGGCAAGTTCACCGACTATGCGCGCACGCCCACCGTGACGCTCGAGCCGATCTTCGTCGCCTCGATGATCGACCGTGCCTCGGCGGCCTTCCGCGACCGCAGCCAGATCCGGGTCGACTCACGTGTGGCCATCGACCTGATGGTGATGGCCGACGAGGTCGAGCTCGACCGCGTCTGGCTGAACCTGCTGGAAAACGCGCGTCGCTACGGCCGCACGCCCCACACCGGGGTGGCCGAGGTCTCGATCACCTCGAGGCGCGAGGGCCCCTGGGCCGAGATCACGCTGCGCGACCACGGGCCCGGCGCGCCCGAGGCCTTGCTGGACCAATTGACCACGCCCTTCGTCCGGGGGGACGCTGCTCGCACCGCCGATGCCGGGACCGGCCTGGGGCTGGCCGTGGTGGCGCGAACGGTGGCCGCGATGGGCGGAACGCTGGCGCTGGAAAACGCCGCAGGCGGGGGCTTCGTCGCCAGGGTGCGGCTGCGCCGGGCTGCGTGAGGCCGAGGTCGTCCCGCTGTCACGGGCAACCGCATCGGTCAGCGTTCGGATGCGCCCACCAGGAGACACACGGCTCGCGCCTCGATGGCCTGGCCCTCTCCCACCGGGCCCATCCGCTCGGCCGTCTTGGCCTTCACGTTGACGGCTGAAGCGTTCAAGGCGAGGACCTGCGCGATGCGTTCGCACATCGTCGGAATATGGGGCGCCAGGCGCGGCGCCTGCGCCACCACCGTCGAATCCACGTTCACGATCTCCCAGCCTGCCTGGCGCACACGCTCGGCCGCGAGCGCGAGCAGCCGGGCCGAGTCGGCTCCGCGCAAGGCCGGGTCGGTGTCCGGAAAGTGGCGCCCGATGTCCCCCAGGCCGGCAGCTCCGAGCAAGGCATCCGTGATGGCATGCAAGAGGGCGTCGGCGTCGGAATGACCCAGCAGGCCGCGGGAGTGCGGGATGAGCACACCGCCCAGCACCAGCGGCCGCCCTTCAACCAGCGCGTGGATATCCCAGCCCTCGCCGATGCGAAGCGAAGGGATCATGGCCGCGCCCCCGCGCGGGCGCCGGCGGAGTTGCCGGCCGCACTCGCCTGCGGGTCCGAGCAGGCAGGGCGGCTGGCCAGCAGCCGCTCGGCCAATGCGAAGTCGCCTGGGTAGGTCACCTTGAGGTTCTCCAGTTCACCGCTCACCAGAAGCGGCTTCAACCCGAGCGCCTCGATGGCTCCGGATTCGTCGGTGACCGCGCCCGCACCGCTGTGCAAGGCCTGCTCGAGCAGGCCCAGGCGGAACATCTGCGGCGTCTGGGCGGCCCACTTGCCGGTGCGTGCGAGGGTGGCCTGCACGCGCTGCCCGTCGCCCTCCTTCAGCGTATCGGCCAGCGGCAGCGCCAGCAAGCCACCCACCGGATCGTCCAGGCAGGCCTGGATGAGCCGCTCCACCCAGGCCGGCTGCAGCAGGCACCGTGCCGCATCGTGCACGAGCACCCAGTCGTCAGGCCCCGCCCCGCGGGCGCGCAAGGCCTCCAGGCCAGCCGCCACCGACGCTGCGCGGGTCGCGCCTCCGCATCGGGCCAGCCAGAGGCCAGGGCCGTGGAATCCGGGCGCAGCCCGCTCGAACTGGGTGTCGTCCGGGGCGAGCACCACCAGCACCGCGCTGAGCCGCTGCACCCGGGCCAGCGCCTCGAGGGTGTGGGCCACGACGCTGCGGCCGGCCAGTGCCACGTACTGCTTGGGCTGTCCGGCGCCGGCCCGCTCACCGGTGCCGGCGCAGGGCACCAGTGCATACAAACGCGGCAAAGCCCCTTCGGTCATGGCGCGATTCTAGAATCCGCGCTCCGGCCCGCATCAGGCAGCTTCGAAGCTGCGGTGCGGGCGCTTTGCTTTGTCCGCCCCATGCAACTGCCCACCGTCGCGCCAGGCAAGCGACTGACCCTGCCCCGCCCCTTCGGCTCGGGCGACGCGCTGCTGCTGGCGCGCTGGGCGCAGGCGCAGCGCCAGCAGGGACGAATGGTGGTCACCGTCACGGCCGACCCGGCCGACGCACAACGCCTGGCCGACGAGCTCCCCCTCTTCGAGCCCGGATTGCGCGCGGTGGTCTTCCCCGACTGGGAGACGCTGCCCTACGACAGCTTCAGCCCGCACCAGGACCTCGTGTCCGAGCGCCTGGCCACGCTGTGGCGCGTCATGCAGCGCGATGTCGACGTGCTGTTCGTGCCGGCCACGACGGCCTGCACGCGCATCGCGCCGCCCTCCTTCCTGGCCGGCACCACCTTTCACTTCCGACAGAAGACGCGGCTGGACGCACAGGCCCTGAAGGCGCAGTTGACGCTGGGGGGCTACCAGCACGTGAGCCAGGTCGTGGCGCCGGGCGAGTACGCCGTGCGCGGCAGCCTGATCGACCTCTACCCGATGGGCTCGCCCGTGCCCTATCGGGTCGACCTCTTCGACGACGAGGTGGACTCGATCCGGACCTTCGACCCGGACACCCAGCGCAGCCTCTACCCCGTGCCCGAAGTGAGGCTGCTTCCCGGGCGCGAGTTCCCGATGGACGAGGCAGCACGCACGCGCTTTCGCGCCCGCTGGCGCGAACAGATCGAGGGTGACCCCACACGCTCGCGCGTCTACAAGGACATCGCCCAGGGCATCGCCACGGGCGGCATCGAGTACTACCTGCCGCTCTTCTTCGAGGAGCCCGGCACGCTGCTGGGCTACCTGCGCGAGGATGCCTGCGTGGTGCTGCATGGGGAGGTCGACGAGGCGCTCGCGGCCTTCTGGGCCGACACGCGTGAACGCCACCGTTTCCTGCAGCACGACCCCGAACGCCCGGTGCTGCCTCCCGAGGCCCTCTTCCTGCGGCCGGAGGCCTTCTTCGCCGCGACGCACCCGCACGCCACGCTGAGCCTGCGCGGCGCGGGCGAGGTGCCCTGGGTGCGGCCCGTGCCCGACGTGGCCATCGACCGCGGAGCCACGGAGCCGCTGGCGGCCTTCGAGCGCCATCTCGGCCAGTCACCGGCACGGGTGCTGCTCGTGGCCGAAAGCGAAGGCCGGCGCGAGAGCCTGCTGGAGCTGCTGCGCGAGCACCGCATCGTCGTGCCGGAGGCGGCCTCGCTGCAGGCCTTCCTGGACTCGCACGAGAAGGTCTCGATCGTGGCAGCCGCCCTCGCCTGCGGCTTCCACTGGCACGAGCCCGAGCTGGGCATCTCGGTGCAGTTCGTCACCGAGACCGAGCTCTTCGCCACGACACCCCAGGTGCGACGCCGGCGCAAGCAGGAGCAGACCAGCAGCGTCGACGCGCTCATCAAGGATCTCTCCGAGCTCAAGATCGGCGACCCGGTCGTGCACGCCCAGCACGGCATCGGCCGCTACCGCGGCCTCGTGCACATCGACCTCGGCGACGGGCCCACCGAGTTCCTGCACCTGGAGTACGCCGACAAGGCCACGCTCTACGTACCGGTGGACCAGCTGCACCTGATCGGTCGCTACACGGGGGTGGGTGCCGAAGAGGCCCCCTTGCACAGGCTCGGCTCGTCGCAGTGGGAGAAGGCCCGGCGCAAGGCGGCCGAGCAGGTGCGCGACACGGCAGCCGAACTGCTCAACCTGTATGCGCTGCGCGCCGCACGCGAAGGCCTCACCCACCGCTTCTCCGCGCACGACTACGAGGCCTTCGCGGCGAGTTTCGGCTTCGAGGAGACCCCCGACCAGCGCGCGGCGATCCACGCCGTGATCCAGGACATGATCAGCCCCAGGCCGATGGACCGGCTGGTGTGCGGGGACGTCGGCTTCGGCAAGACAGAGGTGGCGCTGCGCGCTGCCTTCATCGCGGTGCACGGCGGCAGGCAGGTTGCCTTCCTGGCTCCCACCACGCTGCTGGCCGAGCAGCATTACCAGACGCTCGTGGACCGCTTCGGCAAGTGGCCGGTGAAGATCGCCGAGCTCTCGCGTTTCCGTACCCCGCGCGAGGTGCGCGAAGCGCTGGAAGGCGTGGCCGCGGGCACCATCGACATCGTCGTGGGCACGCACAAGCTGCTCAGCCCCGACGTGAAGTTCAAGCGCCTGGGTCTGCTCATCATCGACGAGGAGCACCGCTTCGGGGTGCGCCACAAGGAGGCGATGAAGGCGATGCGCGCCGAGGTGGACGTGCTCACGCTCACGGCCACGCCGATCCCGCGCACCCTGGGCATGGCCCTGGAGGGCCTGCGTGACCTCAGCGTGATCGCCACCGCACCGCAGCGGCGACTGGCCATCAAGACCTTCGTGCGCAACGAGGGCAACGGCATCATCCGCGAGGCGGTGCTGCGCGAGCTCAAGCGCGGTGGGCAGGTCTATTTCCTCCACAACGAGGTCGAGACCATCGGGCACCGGCGTGACCGCCTGGCAGAGCTGCTGCCCGAGGCCCGCATCGCGATCGCGCACGGCCAGATGCCCGAGCGCGAGCTCGAGCACGTGATGCGCGACTTCGTCGCGCAGCGCCACAACGTGCTGCTGAGCTCGACGATCATCGAGACGGGCATCGACGTGCCCAACGCCAACACGATCATCATTTCGCGTGCCGACAAGTTCGGCCTGGCGCAGCTGCACCAGCTGCGCGGGCGGGTCGGGCGCAGCCATCACCAGGCCTACGCCTACCTGCTCGTGCCGGACGTGGAGGCGCTGCCCAAGCCCGCTGCGCAGCGGCTGGACGCGATCCAGAGCATGGAGGAGCTCGGCTCGGGCTTCTACCTCGCGATGCACGACCTGGAGATCCGAGGCGCCGGGGAGGTCCTGGGCGAGCACCAGAGCGGCAACATGATGGAGGTGGGGTTCCAGCTCTACAACGAGATGCTGGCCGAGGCTGTCCGCTCACTGCGCGCCGGTCGCGAGCCCGACCTGCTGTCGCCGATGTCGGCCACCACCGAGATCAAGCTGCACGCCCCCGCCCTGCTTCCGGACGCCTACTGCGGAGACGTCCACACCCGGCTGAACCTCTACAAGCGCCTGGCGATGGCCGAACGCACCGAGCAGCTCGATGCCTTGCTCGAGGAGATCACCGACCGCTTCGGCAAGCTGCCGCCCCAAGGGCAGACGCTCTTCGACACGCACCGGCTGCGCGTGCTTGCGCGCAGCTACGGTGTGCTCAAGGTCGACGCCGGTCCGCGGCTCATGACGATCACCTTCAAGCCCAACCCGCCGGTGGACGCCTCGCGCATCATCGCGCTGGTGCAGAAGAACCGGCAGATCCGTCTGGCAGGCAACGACAAGCTGCGGATCGAGCGCGAGATCGCCGAGCCGCGTGACCGCGCCCAGTACCTGCGCGACGTGCTGCGCAGCCTGGGCGAGCCCCAGCGATGATCACCTCATGAACGACCACGCCATTCCTCCTGGCCTGCTGGTACGCAGCCTGCGCCCCGGCCTTCGCCTGTGCGACTTCCGCCTGGTCGCCTTCGACATGGACTCGACCCTCATCAACATCGAGTGCGTGGACGAGATCGCCGACTTCGCCGGGCGCAAGGCCGAGGTCGCGCAGATCACCGAGGCCGCGATGCGCGGCGAAGTCTCCGACTACAAGGAAAGCCTGCGCCGACGCGTGGCCCTGCTGGCAGGCATCCCCGAGACGGTGCTCGAGAAGGTCTACCAGGAGCGGGTTCGGCTGAATCCGGGCGTCGAGCGCTTCGTGCAGGCCTGCCAGGCCGCCGGGCTTCGCACGCTCCTCGTGTCGGGCGGCTTCACGTACTTCAGCGAGCGCATCCGCGCCCGTCTGGGCCTGGACTTCGCACGGGCCAACACGCTGGGCGTCTCCCAGGGTCGCCTCACCGGCACGCTCCTGCAGCGCCCCTGGGGCGACATCGTCGACGGCGCGGAGAAGAAGCGCGTCGTGCTCGAGGTCTGCGAACTGATGGGGATTCCGACCGATCAGGCCATCGCGGTGGGCGATGGCGCAAACGACCTGCCGATGATGGAGGCTGCGGGCCTGTCCATTGCCTACCACCCGAAGCCGGCCGTGGCGGCCGTGGCCAAGCTGTCGATCCTGGACGGGGGACTCGACCGGGCGCTCGAAGTACTGGGCTGAGGCGGGATCTCAGCTCGAGAGCTGGGCCCACAGCTTGTCGAGCCGTTTTGCGCTCACCGGCTGCGGAGTGCGCAGCTCCTGGGCGAAGAAGCTCACCCGCAACTCCTCCAGCAGCCAGCGGTACTCGTCCAGGCGCGCATCGCGGGCCCCCTTGAGTTCGGCCACTCGGCGCGCCCAGCGCTGCTCCAGCGGCCGCAGTTCGGCCAGGCGCGCCGCATCCCGCGCAGGATCGGCGCGCAGCTTGTCCAGACGCATTGTCACGGCCTTGAGGTAGCGAGGCAGCTGCTGCAGCGCTGCCCAGGGCGTGTCGGCCAGGAAGCGGCGGCCGACCAGGCGTGCCAGCTGCGCGGACACGTCCTCCTGCACCTCCTTCGGAGGCCGGCTGTCCTTGAGCTTGCGCGCGGCGGCTGCGTACTCGGCCAGCACCGCTCCCGCCTGCCGCGCCACCTCTTGTGCAATCAGCACCAGGCGCCCACGACCCGCATCGAGCCGCATGCGAAAGCCCGCCTCATCCTGGGGCAAGGGCTCTGCCAGGAAAGCCCGCTGGAGCGCCACGTCCACGATCTGTTCCCGCAGCTCCTCCAGCGTGCCCAGCGGCAGGTACCAGGCCCCCAGCCGCTGCAGCTCCGGCAGGCCGCGCTCGAGCAGGCGCAGCGGCTCACGCAGCCGCAGCGCGAAGAGCCGCCTCAGGCCCGCGCGGTGCTCCCGTGCCGCCTCCTCCGGCTCGTCGTAGACCTCGATCTCCACATGCGTGAGGCGGTCCACGAGGGCCGGAAAGCCGATCACGGACTGTCCGGCCTTGCGCAGCTCGAGCAGCTCCGGCAGCACCCCGAAGGTCCAGTCGGTGATCGGCTCGCCCGGGAGCGACAGGGAAGGCGATGGGGTCCCTCCAACCGGGGCATTGCTGCGTGTGCCTGCCCCGGTTCCCGGGCCCGGCTGACCCGGGGTGCGGGCTGCGCAGGCGTCCGCGGCGGCTCGTGCAGCCTCCTCGCCCGCCCCGAGCTTCAGGGCCGCCAGGGCCTGGAACGCGTTGCGGGCCTGGCCGCCCCACTGGGCCTTGAGCGTGGCCAGGTGTCGCCCCTGCGCGAGCTGCCGCCCGTGTTCGTCCACGACCCGCAGGTTCATGAACAGGTGCGCGGGCAGTGCATCGAGCTTGAAGTCTGCGCGCTGCACAGGCAGCTGCGTGCGCTGGCGCACGGCCTCGGCGAGCGTGTCGGTCAGCGCGCCTTCGCCGAAGGTCAGCGACCCGGCCAGCTCCTGCGCGCTCTCGGGCAGGGGAACGAGGCGTGCGCGCACACGCTGGGGGAGCGTCTTGAGCAGCGCCAGCAGCTTGTCGCGCAGCATCCCGGGCACGAGCCAGTCGCAGCGGGCCTCGGCCACCTGGTTGAGGACGAACAGCGGCACCGTCACGGTCAGCCCGTCGCGGGTATCGCCAGGCTCGTGCAGGTAGGTGGCCGCGCAGTCGATGCCGCCCAGCCGGACCACGGCCGGAAAGGCCGCACTCGTCACACCCGCAGCCTCGTGGCGCATCAGCTCGTCGCGCGAGAGGTGCAGCAGCCGCGGCTGGACTCGCGACGCCTCGCGGTACCAGCGCTCCATGCTCGGGCCCGAGCACACATCAGCCGGCAACAGCCGGTCGTAGTAGGCGAAGATCAGGGTGGTGTCCACGAGCACGTCCTGGCGTCTGGCCTTGTGCTCGATCTCCTCGATCTGCCGCACCAGCCGCTGGTTGTGCGCAAGAAACGGCAGCCGGGTGTCCCACTCACCTTCGACCAGCGCCTCGCGGATGAAGATCTCGCGCGCGCCGGCCGGATCGACCGTCGCGTAGTTCACGCGGCGGTTGTTGTAGACCACGATGCCATACAGCGTGGCCCGCTCGAGCGCCACGACCTCCGCCGCCTTCTTCTCCCAGTGCGGCTCGAGCAGCTGGCGCTTCAGCAGATGAGAGGCGATCGCCGCGATCCACTGCGGCTCGATGGCCGCCAGCCCGCGCCCGTACAGGCGGGTGGTCTCCACCAGTTCCGCCGCCACGACCCAGCGGCCGGGCCGGCGCGACAGGTGTGCGCCCGGGTGCGGCCAGAAGCGGATGCCGCGCGCCCCGAGGTAGCCCTCCTCCTCGTCCGTCTTGCAACCGACGTTTCCGAGCAGCCCGGTGAGCATGGACAGGTGCAGCTGCTCGTAGGTGGCGGGGGCCCCATTGAGGCGCCAGCCGTGCTCGGCCACGACGGTCAGGAGCTGGCTGTACGTGTCGCGCCACTCGCGCACCCGGCGCGGATTGACGAAAGCCTCGCGCAGGCGCTGTTCCTGCTGGCGGTTGCTCAGGCGGTGCGTGTCGGTCCCGCGTTCGACCGCATCCCGGTGGCCGTGCACCCCGCGGCCCTCCTCGATCCAGCGCCACAGCTTCAGGTACCCGTTGAACTCCGAGCGCTCGTCGTCGAACTTGCGGTGCGCCGTATCGGCCGCCTGTGCCGCCTCGAGGGGGCGGTCGCGCACATCGGGCACGCTCAGGGCCGCCGCGATCACGAGGACCTCGGACAGCGCATCGCGCTGACGCGCAGCCAGGATCATCCGCCCCACCCGGGGATCGAGGGGCAACCGGGCGAGCTCCCGCCCGGTGTCGGTCAGTTCGCCCGCCTCGTCCAGGGCATCGAGCTCGGCCAGCAGCGCCTGGCCGTCGGCGATCGCCTTGCGCGGGGGCGGCTCGACGAAGGGGAAGTCCTCGACGGCACCCAGACCCAGCGCCTTCATGCGCAGGATCACCCCCGCCAGCGAGGCGCGAAGGATCTCGGGGTCGGTGAAGCGGGGACGCTGCGCGAAGGTGGCTTCGTCGTAGAGCCGGATGCAGATGCCCTCGGCCACCCGGCCGCAGCGGCCGGCGCGCTGTTGCGCCGCGGCCTGGCTGATGGGCTCCACGAGCAGTTGCTCGACCTTGCTGCGGTAGCTGTAGCGCTTCACGCGCGCCAGGCCGGAGTCGATGACGAACCGGATCCCCGGCACCGTCAGGGAGGTCTCCGCCACGTTGGTGGCCAGCACGATCCGGCGGCCGTTGCCCGGCTGGAAGACCCGGTCCTGCTCGGCGGGCGACAGGCGGGCAAAGAGCGGCAGCACCTCCACGGGCGGGCCGCCACGACCAGCCTGGCCCAGGTGACGGCGCAGGTGGTCCGCAGCCTCGCGGATCTCGCGCTCGCCGGGCAGGAAGACCAGGATGTCCCCGCTGCGGCCACCCATCCAGAGCTCGTCCACTGCCTCTGCGATGGCGTCGTCGAGGTCGTGCTCGCGGCTCTCCTGGAAGGGCCGCCATCGGATCTCCACGGGGAAGAGCCGCCCAGAGACCTGGATCACCGGCGCGGGCGCATCCGGTGCGCCGAAGAAGCGCGAGAAGCGCTCGGCGTCCAGCGTGGCCGAGGTGATCACCACCTTCAGGTCGGGCCGGCGAGGCAGCAGCTGCTTCACGTAGCCCAGCAGGAAATCGATGTTCAGGCTGCGCTCGTGCGCCTCATCCACGATCAGCGTGTCGTACGCACGCAGCAGGGGGTCGCCCTGGGTCTCGGCCAGCAGGATGCCGTCGGTCATGAGCTTGATCGACGCCCCTGGCAGCAGTCGGTCCTGGAACCGTACCTTGTAGCCCACCACCTGCCCGAGCGGCGTCTGCAGCTCCTCGGCGATGCGCCGCGCCACGCTCGAAGCAGCGATGCGGCGCGGCTGCGTGTGCCCGACAAGGCCTGCGCCTCCCGTGCCGAGCCCCCGGCCGCAGGCCAGCGCGATCTTGGGCAGCTGCGTGGTCTTGCCCGAGCCGGTCTCCCCGCAGACGATCACGATCGGGTGCTCGCGCAGCGCCTGTGCAATCTCGTGTCGCAGCGCCGAGACCGGCAGTGCGGGCGGGAACTGCAGGTGCTCGATCGGGTGGGCCGCGCGTGGCGCGGAAGGTCTCGAGGGGGTCACGGGGGGCGGATTATCGACTCGGCTCTGGGCTGCACCCTGCGGCACAATCCCGCCGTGATCAACGCCGCCAGCAGCCTCGTCTTCCCGCACACCTTCGTGCCCTGGTTCCGTGCGGTGGCGCCCTACATCCACGCCTACCGCGGCAAGACCTTCGTCGTGGGCCTGTGCGGCGAGGCCATCGCCGCGGGCAAGCTCGGGGTCTTCGTGCAGGACCTCGCCATCCTGCACGCCATGGGCATCCGGGTGGTGCTCGTGCACGGCTTTCGACCTCAGGTTTCCGAGCAGCTGCGCGCCAAGGGCGTGCCCGAGCGATTCAGCCACGGCCTTCGCATCACGGACCCGGTGGCCCTCGACTGCGCGCAGGAGGCGGCCGGGCAGCTGCGCTTCGAGATCGAGGCCGCGTTCTCGCAGGGCCTGCCCAACACTCCGATGGCCAACGCCACGGTGCGGGTCGTGTCGGGCAACTTCCTGACCGCCCGTCCGGTGGGCATCGTCGACGGCGTGGACTTCCAGCTCACCGGCCTGGTGCGCCGCGTCGACGGTGCCGCGATCCGGCGCGCCATCGACGGCGGAGCCATCGTGCTGCTCAGCCCCTTCGGCTTCTCGCCCACGGGCGAGGCCTTCAACCTGACGATGGAGGATGTGGCCACCGCCACGGCTGTGTCGCTGCAGGCCGACAAGCTGCTGTTTCTCACCGAGGTGCCCGGCATTCGGGAGGCCATCGACGATCCCGACAGCCCGATCGATACCGAGCTCGCCCTGGCCGATGCCGAGCGGCTGCTGGCGGGGCTGCCCGCGGCGGCCCGCCCCACTGACGTCGCCTTCTACCTGCAACACTGCGTGCGAGCCTGCCGCGGTGGCGTGGAACGCTCGCACATCCTGCCCTTTGCGGTCGATGGCGCGTTGCTCATGGAGGTCTACACGCACGACGGGATCGGCACGATGGTGGTCGACGAGAAGCTCGAGAGCCTGCGCGAGGCCACGGCCGACGATGTCGGTGGCATCCTGCAGCTCATCGAGCCCTTCGAGCGCGACGGAACCCTCGTGCGCCGCGAGCGCGCCGAAATCGAGCGCGACGTGGGCCTGTATACCGTCATCGAGCACGACGGCGTGATATTCGGCTGCGCCGCCCTGTATCCCTACCCCGAGGCCCGCACGGGAGAAATGGCCGCGCTCACGGTCTCCCCGGATTCGCAGGGTCAGGGCGACGGCGAACGCATACTCAAACGCATCGAGCAGCGCGCCCGCGCCATCGGCCTGGAAACCATCTTCGTATTGACGACCCGCACGATGCACTGGTTCATCAAGCGGGGATTCCAGCCTGCCGATCCGGAGTGGCTGCCGGAGGCGCGCAAACGCAAGTACAACTGGGACCGCAGGTCGCAGGTGCTGGTCAAAACCCTCAAGTGAATCCCGGAGGCAGGAAACGATGACCCGAATGGTCCAGTGCAGCTACCTGAAGAAGGAGGCCGAGGGGCTGTCCTTCGCGCCCTACCCTGGCGAACTCGGCAAGCGCATCTACGACAACATCTCGAAAGAGGCCTTCGAGATGTGGAAGCGCCACCAGACGATGCTGGTCAACGAGAATCGTCTCAATCTGGCCGATGCGCGTGCCAGGCAATACCTCGCGCGGCAGATGGAGCGCTTCTTCTTCGGTGAAGGAGCCGACCAGCCACAGGGTTACGTCCCGCCGGCGCCCTGAGTATTCCCCTTGGTTTTCCCGGCAGCCTGGCATTTCTTCACGAATGCCCTTTGGTGAAATAGCCCTCTATTTACTCCGACGGCGTTTTCGATAGAATCCGCGGCCCTACACCGAATGCGGGAGTGATTTCATGGCATCGATTGCCCAACTGCTGGAACAGAAGGCCGCCCTGGAGCGGCAGATCGCCGACGCTCAGCGCGAGGCGAAATCGGCCGCCATCGCGCAGGTCAAGGCCCTGATGGCCGAGCACGGGCTGTCGATGGCCGACCTCAGCGCACGTGCGCCTGCGGCAGCGCCCAAGGCGAAGGCCGCCGGCGCCAGCAAGGTCGCGGTCAAGTACCGCGACGCCGCAACAGGCGACACCTGGACCGGCCGCGGCCTGCAGCCGAAGTGGCTCAAGGCCAGGCTCGCCGCGGGCAAGCAACTGTCGGACTTCGCCGTCTGAGATCCCGGCCCGGTTGGCCCGGGCGCTAGACTCTGCCCGTGAGCGCGCGCGGGCAGATTCCGGATTCCTTCATCCAGGAGGTGCTGGCGCGCACCGACATCGTCGATGTCGTGTCGCGCCACGTGGCGCTGCGCCGAGGGGGGGCGAACCTCCTGGGCCTGTGCCCCTTCCACGGGGAGAAGTCACCCAGCTTCACCGTCAGCCCGGCCAAGCAGTTCTACCACTGCTTCGGCTGTGGGGCCCACGGTGACGCCATCCGCTTTCTCATGGAGCACGCCGGCATGGGCTTCGTGGACGCCGTGCGTGACCTGGCCCAGTCGGCCGGCCTGAAGGTGCCCGAGACGCCCGTGGACCCGGCCGAGAAGGCACGTGCGGACGAGCAGCGCGAGCGACATTCCCAGCTCAGTGGCGTCCTGGAAAGGGCTGCCGACCATTACCGCGAGCGCCTGCGCCAAAGCCCCCGCGCCATCGAGTACCTGAAGAAGCGGGGCCTGGACGGCCAGATTGCCAAGCTCTTCGGCCTGGGATATGCCCCCGACGGCTGGCGCAACCTGGCCAGCGCATTCCCCGCCTACGACGATCCGGCCCTGGTCGATGCCGGCCTGGTCATCGTCCAGGGCGAAGAGGGTGCCGACACGCGACGCTATGACCGTTTCCGGGACCGCGTGATGTTCCCCATTCGCTCCGTGAAGGGCGAGGTCATTGGGTTCGGCGGCCGCGTGATCGACGCGGGCGAGCCAAAGTACCTGAACTCCCCGGAGACACCCGTCTTCGTCAAGGGCCGCGAACTCTACGGCCTGTTCGAGGCGCGCACTGCCATACGCGAGCGCGGCCACGCCCTGGTCGTCGAAGGCTACATGGACGTGGTGGCCCTTGCTCAGCTCGGCTTCGGTCATGCCGTGGCCACGCTCGGCACCGCCTGCACACCCGAGCACGTGCGCAAGCTGCTGCGCTTCACCGACCACGTGGTCTTCAGCTTCGACGGCGACACCGCCGGTCGCCGCGCGGCTGCCCGGGCGCTCGAAGCGGCCTTGCCACACGTCAACGATCTGCGCACCTTCCGCTTCCTGTTCCTTCCCGACGACCACGACCCCGACAGCTACGTCCGCACCTTCGGGCCGGCCGCCTTCGACGAACAGCTGCGCGCCGCGCGACCGCTGTCCCGACAGCTCGTCGAGCTGGCCGCCACCGGGTGCGAACTCGACACGGCCGAGGGCCGCTCGCGCATGCTCTCGCAGGCGCGGCCGATGTGGCAGGCCCTGCCGGATGGCGCCTTCAAGCGCAACATCCTGGACGACCTGGCGCAGTCGGCACGCATGCCCGTGGACGACCTGGCTCGGCTGTGGGGCCAGTCGAGGCCAAGCCCCGCGCGAGACGGCCAGAGAGGTCCGGGCACGCGCGCAACGGCCGCGCCGATCACGCCACCCCGTGCAGCGGTGCGCGCCCCACAGGACCACGTGCTGCACATCCTGCTGATCAACGCCGCCTTGTGGGTCGAGCTCTCCCACGACGAACAGTCCTGGATCACAGAGCTGGCAGGCTGGCACGGCGAGGCCGCGCGCTGGCTCGACCGCACCCTGGCTCATGAGGGGGCGTTGGCCTGGCCCACGCTGCGGACCATGATCGCCGGCGAACCCTTCGCCGGTGCCGCCTGCCGGCTCGTCGATGGAGCCGAGGTGCCCCCGGCTGCCGATGCAGACACGCTGCGCACCACCATCGCGCGCGCACGCTCGGCGGCTGACCGGCGAGACACCTGGCGCGTCCTGGGTCGCGGCTGAGCGTCCTCAGGCGGACAGGCGCCTTGCCTGCGGTATAATCCGAGGTGCTGCATCGGCAAGAGTGGCAGCAGCACCTCCGGATCCGGCCGCCCCTCGAACAGGGTACGACATCGATGGCCACCTCCCCCGCAAGGGCTGCAACATCCCGCGCCACGTGAGCTTGTCCGATCTGCCTGTTCGCACGCGCCGCCTGACCCGCGTCCACGTGCGCGCAAGTGTCATGCGCCCGATCGGTGGCGCAACCTGTTCCATTCGTCCCCATCCTTCCCGAGGAAGCGCATGACTGCGAAAAAGCCGGCCGTCAAGGCTGCCGTGCCCGCCACCAAGGCGAACCCTGCCTCCGCATCCAAGCGCCCGGCCCGCGCAGCCGACGCCTCCGCACGCGCTTCGGCACCGGCCAAGGCTGCGACGAAGACGCCAGCAAAATCACCCTCGGGTCGCGCGACCGCCAACCAGGCAACCCCGCCTGCCCCGCCCGCCCGTCCTGCTCGCGTGTCGGACGTGAAGGCACCCGCCCGTCCTGCAGCCAAGGCTGCGCCCGCGCCTGCGGGTGCCCGCACCGCCAGCCCGGCCGGGAAGGCCGCGGCCAAGCCGGCAGCATCCCCCGCACCAGCCGTTGCAAAGGGGGTGAAGACACAGGCCCCCGCGCCCGCAGCAAAGCCGACCCCCGCAGGCACGGCAAAGACCGCAGCTGCCCAGCCGCCCGTGCTCGCCAAGCCCGCCTCCAAGCAGGCAGGCAAGCCCGCGGCACCCCCCGCGGCATCCAAGGCGGCGGGCAAGGCCAGCGCCAAGCCTGGCACGAAGCCCGCCGACACGCCTCGCCCCGAGGCGGAGGTGGAGGACGAGCTGACCGAAGTGGGCGGCGAGTTCGAAGGGGGCGAGGATGTCGAGGCGCTGGCAGGGGCCGAGCAGGAGGAGGCGGAAGCCAAGTCCAAGGCCAAGCCGCTGCGCATGAAGGTCTCGCGCGCCAAGGAGCGCGCCTTGATGCGCGAGTTCGGCCTGGACGAGACGACCCTGACCGAGGAAGAGGTCGCCAAGCGCCGGCAGGAGCTCAAGACGCTCATCAAGATGGGCAAGACGAGGGGCTACCTCACCCATCAGGAGATCAACGACCACCTGCCGGAGAAGCTCGTCAACGAGGAGATCCTCGAGGCGATCATCTCGATGCTCAACGACATGGGCATCGCGGTATACGAGCAGGCGCCGGACGCCGCCACGCTGCTGATCGCGGGCGGCACCACCTCCACGGCCACCGAGGAGGAGGCCGAGGAGGCCGCCGAAGCAGCGCTGTCCACGGTGGACTCCGAGTTCGGCCGCACCACCGATCCGGTACGCATGTACATGCGCGAGATGGGCACCGTCGAGCTGCTCACCCGCGAAGGCGAGATCGAGATCGCCAAGCGCATCGAGGGTGGCCTTCAGGCCATGATGCACGCCATCAGCGCCTCGCCCACGACCATCGCCGAGATCCTGGCCATGGCCGACAAGATCGCAGCCGGCGAGCTCTCCATTTCCGAGGTCGTGGACGGCTTTGTCTCCACCGATGAGGCCGACGACTACGTCGCCGAGGAGGACTTCGACGAGTTCGACGAGGAGGAGGACGAGGAGGCAGGCGGGAGCAGCAAGGCGCTGACCAAGAAGCTCGAGGAACTCAAGGCACAAGCGCTGGAGCGCTTCGAGGCGCTGCGCGGGCACTTCGACCGCATGCGCAAGGCCTACGAGAAGGAAGGCTACCGCTCCAGCGCCTACGACCGCGCCCAGAAGGCGATCAGCGACGACCTCATGACGATCCGCTTCACGGTCAAGACGATCGAGAAGCTGTGCAACATCCTGCGCTCGCAGGTCGACGAGGTGCGGCGCCACGAGCGCGAGTTGCGAAAGATCGTCGTCGACAAGTGCGGCATGCCGCAGGAGTACTTCATCCGCAGCTTCCCCCCGCAGTCGCTGAACCTGAAATGGGCGGAGAAGGAAGCCTCCGGCGGCAAGCCCTACTCGGCGGTGCTGAGCCGCAACCTGCCGGCGGTCCAGGAGTTGCAGCAGAAGCTCATCGACCTGCAGGCGCGCGCCGTCGTGCCGCTGGAGGATCTCAAGGAGATCAACCGTCGCATGAACGAGGGCGAGAAGGCCTCGCGCGATGCGAAGAAGGAGATGATCGAGGCGAACTTGCGCCTGGTGATCTCGATCGCCAAGAAGTACACGAACCGCGGCCTGCAGTTCCTGGACCTGATCCAGGAAGGCAACATCGGCCTGATGAAGGCGGTGGACAAGTTCGAGTACCGGCGCGGCTACAAGTTCTCCACTTACGCCACCTGGTGGATTCGCCAGGCGATCACGCGCTCCATCGCCGATCAGGCGCGCACGATCCGCATCCCGGTTCACATGATCGAGACGATCAACAAGATGAACCGCATCTCGCGCCAGCACCTCCAGGAGTTCGGCTACGAGCCCGACGCCCCGACGCTGGCCGAGAAGATGGAGATGCCCGAGGACAAGATCCGCAAGATCATGAAGATCGCCAAGGAGCCGATCTCGATGGAGACACCCATCGGGGACGACGACGATTCGCACCTGGGCGACTTCATCGAGGACACGAACAACACGGCTCCCATCGACGCCGCGATGCAGGCCGGCCTGCGCGAGGTGGTCAAGGACATCCTGGACAGCCTCACGCCGCGCGAGGCCAAGGTGCTGCGGATGCGCTTCGGCATCGAGATGTCCACCGACCATACCCTCGAGGAAGTCGGCAAGCAGTTCGACGTGACGCGCGAGCGCATCCGCCAGATCGAGGCCAAGGCGATCCGCAAGCTCAAGCACCCGAGCCGGTCGGACAAGCTGCGCACCTACCTGGACAACCTCTGAGAGCACCCTGCCCGTGCCCATGAGCACGACCCTCCACCGCACAGTGCTCGCCGCGGACCTGCGTGGCAGCATCGGTCTGTTCGAGAACCTGGGCAACGCGCCGGCCACCTCGCTCGTGACGCGGTGCGTGGGCACGCTGGGCGATGTCGTGGCCACGTGGAACGGCCGGGTCTTCAAGACGCTTGGCGATGGGCTGATGGCCACCTTCGCCTCGGCCGAAGATGCCTGCAGCTGCGCCGAACACTTGCACGGGCAGCTGCGCGTGCTCGTGGACCAGGACGGCCCGGCGCCGGGCCAGCTGGCCGCACCCACGCTGCGGCTGCGCGTTGCGCTGGCCACGGGAGAAGTGATCGAGCAGGAGGGCGATTTCTTCGGCGATGCCGTCAACGTGGCTGCCCGCCTGATCGAACACGCGGGCGATGACGAGACGCTCGTCACGGAAGCGGTTCTCCAGGCCCTGCCCACCGAGTTGCAGCATGCCTTCCGCAGCCTGGACCGCCTGGCGATCCGTGGTCGCTCGGAGACGGTGGGCGTGTGGGTCGCGCTGCGCCAGGACGCAGCCGACGTCCCCACGACGCACTTCGGTGATCTGGGCGGCGACTCGCCGCGCTCGATGTGGCTCGAGCTCGCCTGGCAAGGCACACGCCGCAGTTTTGCCTCATCCGAGACGCCGATCCTGATCGGCCGCGATCCCCACGCCACCTGCCACGTGGACCTCCCCACGGTGTCGCGCTCGCACGCCCGGGTCGACTGGCACAGCGGCGGCTTCCAGCTGACTGACCTGAGCTTCAACGGCACGAGTGTCCACTTCCAGGGTGCGGAGGCCCTCGGCCTGCGACGGGGTACCTGCACGCTGGTGGGCAGCGGGAGGATCGCCCTGGGCGCGGCGGCCGCTGGCTCGAAGGTGGCGTGGCTGGACTTCCGGGTCGCGAGCGAGGAAGCATGAGCCTGCGTCCTGAGCCGCCGATGCGCCACGGCACGCCCGCCCGCACAGGGATCCTGCTCGTCAATCTCGGCAGCCCGGCGGAGCCGACGGCCGCGGCAACGCGCCGCTACCTGGCCGAGTTCCTGTCCGACCCCAGGGTGGTCGAGATCCCGCGCCTGGTCTGGTGGCCGATCCTCCACGGCATCATCCTGCGCGTGCGCCCGGCGCGCTCGGCCGCGAAGTACGCGAGCATCTGGATGGACGAGGGCTCCCCGCTCGCCGTGTGGACGCAGCGGCTGACCCGGCAGCTGAGCCAGGCATTCGGCGAGGCGGGCCAGGAGGTCCTCCTGCAGCATGCGATGCGCTATGGCACTCCTTCGGTGGGCGAAGGGCTGGACGCCCTGCGCGCCGCAGGAGCCGCGCGCGTGCTCGTGCTGCCGCTGTATCCACAGTACGCCAGCGCCACCACCGCCAGCATCTGGGATGCCGTCGCACGCTGGTCGGGCGCGGCCCGCCACGTGCCGGAGTTCCGCTTCGTCAACCGCTACGGCGACGAGCCGGCCTACATCGAGGCGCTGGCCGAGAGCGTGCGCAGCCACTGGGCCGCCAAGGGCCGCGGCCCCATGCTGGTCATGACCTTCCATGGCTTGCCCGAGCGCTCGCTGATGCTCGGCGACCCCTACCACTGCGAATGCCACAAGACGGCCCGTCTGCTGGCACAGGCCCTCGGTCTGGGACCGGCTGACTACAAGGTCACGTTCCAGAGCCGATTCGGGCGGGCACAGTGGCTTCGCCCCTACACCGAGCCGACCTTGCAGGAGCTGGCCGCTGGGGGTCTGGCGCGCGTCGACGTGATCTGCCCGGGTTTTCCGGTTGATTGCCTGGAGACGCTCGAAGAGATCGGACTGGAGGCCCGCGAGGCCTTCTTGCAGGCTGGCGGGCGCGAATTCCACTACATCCCCTGCCTGAATGCCACGCCGGGAGCCGTGGCGGCCATCACGGCTGTGGCGCGCCGACACCTGCAGGGCTGGCCGTCTGGCCTCACCGATCCTGAGGAACTGGCCCGGCAGCGCGAGCGGGCGCTCCAGCTGGGGGCGGCGGACTGAAGCCATGGCCCTCCAAGGGCCGTGTCCTCCCCTGTGGCGCCCGATGTGAGTGCCTCATAATCCGGACACAAGGCCACCGGGGGTGGACAGAGGAGACACGACCATGACGATTTCCAAGCGAGAGTTCCTGGGCTGGGGCGCAGCCCTGGGTGCGGTGGCGTCCACGCCGGCCTGGGCACAAGCCAGGCCCCTGTTCGACACCATCAACATGTTCGTCCCGGCCGCGCCTGGCGGAGGTTGGGATGGCACGGCGCGCGCCATCGAACGTGCGACGAAGGCTGCCGGGCTCGTGGGCAACATGCAGTTCGAGAACGTCGGTGGCGCCGGCGGAATGGTGGGCCTGCCGCGCTTCGTGAACCAGCGCAAGGGTCAGGGCAATACCCTCATGGTCGGCGGCTCGGTGATGGTTGGCGCGGCTATCGCCAACAAGAGCCCGGTCTCGATGCGCAACGTCACGCCCATCGCCCGCCTGACCGAGGAGGCCGGCGTGATCGTGGTGCCCGCTGCCGGCAAGTACAAGACCTGGGCCGAACTGCAGGCGGCGATCAAGGCCAATCCCAAGGGTGTTCCGGTGGCTGGCGGCAGCGCCGGCGGCACGGACCACCAGATCCTCGGCCTGCTGGTGCGCGCACTGGGCCGCGACCCCAAGGAGGGCGCCTACGTGGCATTTGCGGGCGGCGGGCCAGCCAATGCAGCCATCCTGGGCAACCAGGTCGCCGCCGGCATCTCCGGGTGGTCCGAGTTCGAGGAGCAGATCAAGGCCGGGCGCATGATCCCGCTGGCCGTCTCCGGCGCGCGCCGGATCCCGGGCGTGAACGTGCCCACCCTGCCCGAGCTCGGCGTGAACGTCACGATGTCGAACTGGCGCGGCGTGTTCGCCGCCCCGGGTATCACGCAGGCTCAGCGCGACGCCCTCATCGACCTGATCACCCGCATGCATGGGTCGCAGAGCTGGCGCAACGAGCTCGAGGCACGCAAGTGGTCCGATGTCTTCCTGACCGAGCTTCCTTTCCAGCGTGAAATCGAGGCCAACATCAAGCTCACCGAAGCGGTGCTGAAGGACCTGGGCCTGGCCTGAGAGACGATGGGCGCTGCCCGGGCATCCCCCTCGACATGAGCCTTGCGGGCCGCGGCCCCGTGATGCCCCGACTGGTCAGCCTGCTCCTGCTGGCAGGCTGGCTGGTGGCAGCGTGGCAGGTCTTCCTGATCCCGGAGTCCGCGATCCAGATGGCTGTGGGTGCCCGCGAGGTGCCTGCAGCGGTCGTCATCCTGCTCGGTGGCCTGATCGGCGCTTATGGCCTCGGCGCCTGGCGTGGTCGCCAACCCGACGAGCGCGGCGAGCGCGGGGAGGAGCCGGCACCAGGAGGCGCACGCCGCGTGGTGTGGCTGCTCTGCGGCGGAGCGGCCTTCATGGTGCTCGTGCCCTGGCTGGGATTCGTCCTGCCTGCCGCCCTGTGCGGCGTGGGGGTGGCTCGTGCCTTCGATGCGCCTCTGAACGGGCGAACAGCGCTGGCGTGCCTGCTCATCGCGGGGGTGTTCTGGGTCGCCATCGCGGTAGGCCTGGGGGTCGGTCTGGGCCCAGCCATCAAGGGCCTGGCCTGAAGCGCGGCGGAACTGCATGGACGCCTTCAACGCCCTCATGGCAGGCTTCGGCCAGGCCCTGCAGCCCACCACACTGATCTGGGGCTTCATCGGCTGCTTCGTGGGGACGCTCGTGGGCGTCCTGCCCGGAATCGGTCCGGCGCTGACCATCGCGTTGCTGTTGCCGCTGACGTACCACGTGCCCGCCACGAGCATGTTCGTGATGTTTGCGGGCATCTACTACGGGGCCGCCTACGGAGGCTCGACCACCTCGATCCTGCTGAACACGCCGGGCGAGTCCGCATCGGTCGTCACTGCACTAGAGGGCAACAAGATGGCGCGGCGCGGGCGCGCCGGACCGGCCCTGGCCACGGCCGCCATCGGCAGCTTCGTGGCGGGCACCATCGGCACGGTGGCCCTCACCTTCATCGCCCCGTGGGTCGTCGAGGCCGCGCTGGCCTTCGGCCCGGCCGAGTACTTCAGCCTCATGGTGCTGGCGCTCGTGGCAGTGTCGGCCGTGCTGGGCAACTCGGTGCTGCGCGGGTTGCTGAGCCTGGCCGCCGGGCTGCTGATCGGCCTGGTGGGGGTTGACCTGCAGACGGGTCAGCCGCGCTTCACGTTCGGCCGGGCGGAACTGCTCGACGGGATCGAGGTGACGGTGGCGGCCGTGGGACTGTTCGCCGTCGGCGAGGCCCTTTACCTCGCCTGGGATGGTCGCCAGGCTCGCTCGGCCGAGGTCATGAAGGTGTCGGGCCGGCTGTGGCTGAGCCGATCCGACTGGAGCCGCTCCTGGAAGCCCTGGCTGCGGGGCTCGATGTTCGGGTTCCCGATCGGGGCGCTGCCTGCCGGGGGCGCCGAGCTGCCGACATTGCTGTCCTACTACACGGAGCGCAGGCTCACCCGCCACCCGGAGGAGTTCGGCCGTGGGGCGATCGAGGGCGTCGCGGGCCCCGAGGCGGCGAACAACGCGGCCGCCGCAGGCGTGCTGATGCCGCTGCTCACGCTGGGCATCCCGACTTCGGCCACGGCGGCGATCATGCTGTCGGCTTTCCAGGGCTACGGCATCCAGCCCGGGCCCCAGTTGTTCTCCCAGCAAAGCGGCCTGGTGTGGACCCTGATCGCGAGCCTCTACATCGGCAACGTCATCCTGCTGGTGCTGAACCTCCCGCTCGTGGCGTTGTGGGTCAAGCTGCTCAAGATTCCGCCGCCCTGGCTCTATGCAGGCATCATCGTCGTGTCCACTGCAACCGTGTACGGGGCCGGCAACTCGATCTTCAACGTGGGGCTGCTGTTCGCCTTCGGTCTCGTCGGCTTTGCGATGCGGCGGCTCGACTTTCCCGCCGCCCCGATGATCGTCGGCCTGATCCTGGCGCCGATGGCCGAGCAGTCCATGCGCCAGGCCCTCACCATCAGCCAGGGCGAGTGGTCCACTTTCGTGACGCGGCCCCTGTCGGGCTCGCTGCTGGGTGTTGCGCTGCTGCTGGTGGTCCTGCCACCGCTGTGGCGCCGGTGGAGGTCGCGCTGAGCGAGTCGCGCATCCGCCTCGACAAGTGGCTGTGGGCTGCGCGCTTCTTCAAGACGCGCGCGCTTGCGGTCGAGGCACTGGATGCCGGGCGCGTCGACGTGAATGGCGCTGCGGCCAAGCCCGCGCGCGAGGTGCACGTGGGCGACACGATACGTGTGCGGCGGCCGCCATCCGTGTGCACGGTGGTGGTGCGTGCGCTCAGCCAGGTTCGCGGCCCCGCCAGCGCGGCTCAGGCGCTCTACGAGGAGACGGCTGAGAGCCTGGCCGAGCGCACACGGGCGCTGCAGGCCCGTGCCGATGGCGTCGAGCCCGCCCTGTCGCGGCGAGAGGGTCGGCCCACGGGGCGGGATCGTCGCCAGATCGCGCACTGGCAGCGCTGGTCGGCGAGCCTGGACGGCTGAGCCCCCAGCTGCCGCTCCTGCCACCCTCCGCTGCATCCCCGATCCGCCGGGCTGCGCGAGCGATCGGGGCCCGGGCCCGTGAGCAGCCTCTTGACTTTGTGCCGGGCGGCCTCATTTCCCATCGGCACGCCGGTTGTTGCCGGCCCATACAGCGCCTGACCCATGAACCAGCCTCGACCCGAGACGTCCAGCACCGCCGCTGAAGCGGCATCCGCCGACACACCCCCCGACCCGAGTTCCGCCGCCCCCTCGGCCACAGCCTCCGTGGAGGAGCGCCTGGCCGCGCTGGAGGCGCGCCACGCCGAGGTCTCTGACGCCTACCTGCGCGCCAAGGCCGATGCCGAGAACACCCGTCGACGTGCCGAGGAGGAGATCTCCAAGGCGCGCAAGTACGCCGTCGAATCCTTCGCCGAGAGCCTGCTGCCGGTGTGCGACAGCCTGGAGGCAGCTCTGGCCAATGGCGGGGGTGCGCCCGACAAGGTGCTCGAAGGCGTGGGCGCCACGCTGCGCCAGCTCGTGGCTGCGCTGGAGCGCAACAAGGTGGTGGCCATCGCGCCCCCGCCCGGCACGCGCTTCGACCCCCACCAGCACCAGGCCATCAGCATCGTGGGCGCCGACCAGGACCCGAACACGGTGGTCGGCGTGCTGCAGAAGGGCTACCTCATCGCCGAGCGCGTGCTGCGACCGGCGCTGGTGACGGTGACCGCGCCGAAGTCTTGAAAGACGGCACGCCAGCCACACCTGCAAGCCAACCGCATCCGCGCAACGATTCAGGAGCACAACGAAAATGGGCAAGATCATCGGCATCGACCTCGGCACCACGAACTCGTGCGTGGCCATCATGGAAGGCAACTCGACCAAGGTGATCGAGAACAGCGAGGGCGCGCGCACGACGCCTTCGATCATCGCCTACCAGGAAGACGGGGAGATCCTCGTGGGCGCCTCTGGCAAGCGCCAGGCCGTCACGAACCCCAAGAACACCCTCTATGCGGTGAAGCGCCTGATCGGGCGCAAGTTCACCGAGGCCGAGGTCCAGAAGGACATCGACCTGATGCCCTACAAGATTGCCGCGGCCGACAACGGTGACGCGTGGGTGGAGGTGCGCGGCAAGAAGATTGCCCCGCCCCAGGTCAGCGCCGAGGTGCTGCGAAAGATGAAGAAGACGGCCGAGGACTACCTCGGCGAGGAGGTGACGGAGGCCGTGATCACGGTCCCGGCCTACTTCAACGACAGCCAGCGCCAGGCCACGAAGGACGCGGGTCGCATCGCCGGTCTGGACGTCAAGCGCATCATCAACGAGCCCACTGCAGCGGCCCTGGCCTTTGGCCTGGACAAGCACGGCAAGGGCGAGCGCAAGATCGCGGTCTTCGACCTCGGTGGCGGCACCTTCGACATCTCCATCATCGAGATTGCCGACGTGGACGGCGAGAAGCAGTTCGAGGTGCTCTCCACCAACGGCGACACCTTCCTGGGCGGCGAGGACTTCGATCAGCGCATCATCGACTTCATCGTCACGGAGTTCCGCAAGGAACAGGGCGTGGACCTCACGAAGGACGTGCTGGCGCTGCAGCGCCTCAAGGAGGCGGCCGAGAAGGCCAAGATCGAGCTGTCCAACAGCACGCAGACGGACCTCAACCTGCCCTACATCACGGCCGACGCCTCGGGCCCGAAGCACCTGAACATCAAGCTCACGCGCGCCAAGCTCGAGGCGCTGGTGGAGGACCTGATCGAGCGCACGATCGAGCCCTGCCGCATCGCGATCAAGGACGCCGGCGTCAAGGTGTCGGAGATCGACGACGTGATCCTCGTGGGTGGCATGACCCGCATGCCCAAGGTGCAGGAGAAGGTCAAGGAGTTCTTCGGCAAGGATCCGCGCAAGGACGTCAACCCGGACGAAGCGGTGGCCGTGGGCGCTGCCATCCAGGGGCAGGTGCTTGGCGGCGAGCGCAAGGACGTGTTGCTGCTGGACGTCACGCCGCTGTCGCTGGGCATCGAGACGCTGGGCGGCGTGATGACCAAGATGATCAAGAAGAACACCACGATCCCGACCCGCTACTCGCAGGTGTTCTCCACGGCCGATGACAACCAGCCTGCGGTCACCATCAAGGTGTTCCAGGGCGAGCGCGAGATGGCCATGGGCAACAAGTCCCTCGGCGAGTTCAACCTCGAGGGCATCCCGCCCGCACCGCGCGGACTGCCGCAGATCGAGGTGACCTTCGACATCGATGCCAACGGCATCCTGCACGTCTCCGCCAAGGACAAGGGCACGGGCAAGGAGAACAAGATCACCATCAAGGCCAATTCGGGGTTGTCCGAGGAGGAGATCCAGAAGATGGTGAAGGACGCCGAGCTCAACGCGGCGGAGGACAAGCGCAAGCTGGAGCTGGCCCAGGCCCGCAACCAGGCCGACTCCATGCTCCACTCGGTGCGCAAGAGCCTGGGCGAGCACGGCGACAAGCTCGAGGCCGCCGAGAAGGAGAAGGTCGAGGCGGCACTCAAGGGGCTCGAGGAGGCTCTCAAGGGCGAGGACAAGGCCGACATCGAGGCCAAGACCGAAGCCCTGATGAGTGCCAGCCAGAAGCTCGGCGAGAAGATGTATGCCGAGGCACAGGCCGCAGCCGGAGCCGCTGGTGGTGGAGCCGGCGCTGCGGGCGGCCCCCAGCCCTCGGCTGGCCCCAAGTCGGCGGGCGCCGCCGACGATGTCGTGGACGCCGATTTCAAGGAAGTGAAAAAGTGACGGTGCGGCCCGCCCCCGGGCGGGCTGCCGCGTTTCGGGCCGCGTCCGGCCGGACACCCCACGGTGTCCGATCCTGGCGCGGCTTCAGTCATTCGGGAAGCTGAGAGTCCTTCATGGCCAAGCGAGACTATTACGAGGTCCTGGGCGTTCCGAAGAACGCGACGGACGAAGACATCAAGAAGGCCTACCGGAAGCTGGCCATGAAGTTCCACCCTGACCGCAACCAGGGTGACGACGCGAAGAAGGCCGAGGAGAAGTTCAAGGAGGCCAAGGAGGCCTACGAGATGCTCTCCGATGCGCAGAAGCGGGCCGCCTATGACCAGTTCGGCCACGCCGGGGTCGACCCGAGCGCCGGCATGGGCCGTGGCGCCGGTCCTGAGGGCTTCGGCGGCTTTGCCGAGGCCTTCGGCGACATCTTCGGCGACATCTTCGGCGGTGGCGGTGCAGGCGGCAGGCGCGGGAGCGGCCAGCAGGTGTTCCGGGGCAACGATCTCAGCTACGCAATGGAGATCACGCTGGAGGAGGCGGCGCTGGGCAAGGACAGCCAGATCCGCATTCCGACCTGGGACACCTGCGAGACCTGCCGCGGCACCGGTGCCAAGCCCGGCACCAGCCCGAAGACCTGCTCCACCTGCAACGGCGCCGGTTCCGTGCACATGCGGCAGGGCTTCTTCAGCATCCAGCAGACCTGCCCGGCCTGCCAGGGCGCCGGCAAAGTGATTCCCGACCCTTGCATGAGCTGCAACGGTGCGGGCCGGATCAAGCGTCAGAAGACCCTCGAGGTGAAGATCCCGGCCGGCATCAACGAGGGCATGCGCATCCGCTCCACCGGCAACGGCGAGCCCGGCACCAACGGCGGGCCGCCAGGCGATCTCTACATCGAGATCCGCATCAAGCCGCACGAGATCTTCGAGCGCGACGGTGACGACCTGCACTGCAAGGTGCCGGTGAGCATGACCACCGCGGCACTGGGCGGTGCGATCGAGGTCCCTTCACTGGGCACCAAGGCCGAGATCGAGCTGCCCGAGGGCACCCAGAACGGCAAGACCTTCCGCCTGCGCGGCAAGGGCATCAAGGGGCTGCGGTCGAGCTACCCGGGAGACCTCTACATCCACATCACGGTGGAGACACCGGTGAAGCTCACCGACGCCCAGCGCAAGCTGATGCGCGAGCTCGACGAGTCCTTCCGCAAGGCAGGGGACCGGCACTCCCCGAACGCCAAGAGCTGGACCGACCGGGTCCGAGACATCTTCAAGTAGCCGGGGCGCTCACCGCCGCTCTAGCCCTCGCGCGCCAGGTTCTCGAAGCGCGTCAAGGGCTTCAGGAAGGTCAGGTTCACCGTTCCCACGGGGCCGTTTCGCTGCTTGGCGAGGATGACCTCGGCCTCCCCGGGAAACTTGCTGTCCTTGTTGTAGTAGTCGTCACGGTAGATGAACATGATCACGTCGGCGTCCTGCTCGATGGCTCCCGACTCCCGCAGGTCGCTCATCATGGGACGCTTGTCGGTGCGGGTCTCCACGCTGCGGTTGAGCTGAGAAAGCGCCAGCACCGGGCACTGCAGCTCCTTGGCCAGGCCCTTCAGCCCGCGCGAGATCTCACCCAGCACCGTGGCACGGTTCTCTTCGCTTCCCCCGCCCGAACCCGTCATCAGCTGCAGATAGTCCACGACGATGAGGCCGAGCGTGCCGCCGTATTGGCGCGCCAGGCGCCGGGCGCGTGCCCGGAGCTCGGCCGGATTGAGGCCGGCCGTCTCGTCGATGAAGACGGGAGCCTGGGCCAGCTTGTGCGCCGCACCCGGCAGGCGTTCCCACTCGTCGTCACGCAGCCGGCCGTTGCGCAGGTGCGTCTGGTCGATCCGACCCAGCGAGCCGACCAGCCGCAGTGCCAGCTGCGATGCGCCCATTTCCATGGAGAAGATGGCCACCGGGAGCCCTTCCTGCACGGCCACGTGCTCGGCCATGTTCAGGGCCAGGGCCGTCTTGCCCATGCTCGGCCGCGCGGCAAGCACGATCAGGTCTCCCTTCTGGAGCCCGGCCGTCTTCTCGTCGAGCTCATAGAAGCCGGTGCGCACGCCCGTCACATCCTCGCTTCCGTTCTTGTCGAGCTCGTCGACACGGTCGAGCAGCGCCTTCACCAGGCCACGCATCTCCTGGAAGCCGGCCTGGCCGCGCGCGCCCTCCTCGCCGATGCGAAGGATCCGTGACTCGGCCTCATCGAGGATCTGGGGCACCGGCTGGCCCTGCGGACTGAAGGCGCGCGTGGCAATGTCGTCGCTGGCCGCGATCAGCTTGCGCAGGATCGCGCGCTCGCGCACGATTTCCGCGTAGCGCCGCACGTTGGCGGCGTTGGGCACAGCTTCGGCCAGGGCATTGAGATAGGCCAGCCCGCCGCAATCCTCGGCCTGGCCGAGGCGCTGCAGCACCTCGTGCACGGTCACCACGTCTGCGGGCTTGCTCGCGCCCACGAGAGAGGCGATGGCGGCGTAGATGAGCCTGTGCTCGTGGCGGTAGAAGTCGCTCTCGGTGAGGAACTCGGCCGCCCGGTCCCAGGCCAGATTGTCGAGCAGCAGGCCCCCGAGCACGCTCTGCTCCGCCTCGATCGAGTGCGGAGGCACGCGCAGGCGTGCGACCTCGTCGTCGCGTCCGGGTTGCGGGGCCTCGAAGGAGCTGGGCATCGGCAGATCCTAGGGGCTGGTCATGCCCGTTCGCAGAAGGGAAAGCCCCTGCTTGCGGCCCACAGCCCTCGTGAGCCCGGGTCGGGGCGGCATGTGGACGAGCCTGTGCACGGGCGTGTGGACAAGCCGTGCACAGGCAGTGGACAGGCTGCCGCACAAGCGAGAAGGGCCGGCAAAGCCGGCCCCTCGGGCATGGGACAGGGCTGCCCGGTCACTCGGCCTGGGCCATCACCTGCACCGTGACGTCGACCACCACGTCGGAGTGCGGCGCCACCGAAACCGTGTGCTCGCCCACAGTCTTGAGCGGGCCAGTGGGCATGCGCACCTGAGCCTTCGCCACCTTCAGGCCCATCTTGCCCAGGGCCTCGGCAATGTCGTGGTTGGTGACGGAACCGAACAGGCGTCCGTCGACACCGGCACGCTGCGCGATGCGCACCGTCTTGCCGGCCAGTTGCTCGCCCAGAGCGCCCGCAGCGGCAAGCTTGTCCGCAGCGATCTTCTCGAGTTCGGCCCGGCGGGCCTCGAACTCCTGGATGGCGGCCTCGGTCGCCCGGCGTGCCAGTCGAGAGGGGATGAGGAAATTGCGGGCGTAGCCGTCACGGACCTTGACGACGTCGCCGAGGTTGCCAAGGTTGGCGACCTTCTCGAGCAGGATGACTTGCATGGCGGCCTCCTCAGAGCTTGTGCTGGTCGGAGTACGGCAGCAGCGCGAGGTAGCGGGCTCGCTTGATGGCCGTGGTGAGCTGGCGCTGGTAGATCGCCCGAGTGCCCGTGAGGCGAGCAGGCGTGATCTTGCCGTTCTCGCCAACGAAGTCGCGCAAGGTATCGACATCCTTGTAGTCGATCTCCTCGACGCCGGCGACCGTGAAGCGACAGAAACGCTTGCGGCGGAACAGCAGCGACTGCTGGTTGCGCTTGGGGCGGCGGTCCTTCGAGAACTTGCCTTTGCCGCGTGGTGGGGGCATGGTGGAACTCCTGAAAACGTGTGATCGTGAGGGCGGCAGGCCGTCTCAGGCCTGCACGTCGGTGATGTGGAAGAGCAGGCCACGGCCGTTGCGGGCAGGCGCGAGGAAACCGGCGTAGACGGCCCCGGACCCCAATGCGAGCGGCGTGACCGTCGCAACCATGGAGCCAATGGCGATCGCCTTGAGCTGCATCGACACCTTGCGTACCTGGCCTTCGTGGCTGACCTCGGCTTCATGCGCCAGCACGAGATCCAGAGCCGGAAGACCCGCCGGTGTGAAACGCATCGCAGCCCTTTCGGCCAGCGTCGCGCTCAGCACCAGCCGGTTCATCGGTCCTGGTTCCCGGGCCCGCGCACGCAGCTCAGGCCTGCGCCTCCTGCTGCTGCGCGGCCTTGCGCGACTCTTCACGCTCCACGGCCTTCATCATCACGGAAGGCGTGGTCTCGGCCTTGCCCTTGGCCACCGTCAGGTGGCGCAGCACGGCATCGTTGAAGCGGAAGCCCGTCTCGAGCTCGGTCAGCACTTCGCTGCTGCACTCGATGTTCAGGCACAGGTAGTGGGCCTTGGCGAGCTTCTGGATCATGTAGGCCAGCTGCCGCCGGCCCCAGTCCTCGACCCGGTGCACCTTGCCGCCACCGTTGGTGACGAGGGTCCGGTAGCGTTCCAGCATCGCTGGAACCTGCTCGCTCTGATCCGGATGGATCAGGAGCACGATCTCGTAATGACGCATGCGATCTCCTTGTGGATTCCGGCTAGGGAAGCTGCCCCCGGTCGCGTCGTCGGGTGGGGTGCAGCAAAGGTGAATCGCGGATTATAGCGCCGGAATGCACGACGCCCCGGTGCGCGAGGCATCCGGGGCGTCGATTCAAGTCAGGCGGCGGGCCGGGCACGGGGCCCGGCTGCGATCGCCGTCAGCCTGCGATCAGGCGGACTTGATGTTCGGGTAGCGCACGTGCTCGACGAGCTCCTGCATCTCCCGGTTGGGCGCAGGGGTCAACATGCTCACGATGATGATCGCGGCGAAGCCGACCGGGACACCGAACACGCCAGCGGAGATCGGCGCGATGCCGCCCCACAGGCTGATCGGCGAATCCACACCGAACACGGTGCGCATCCACGGGTGGTTCTGGATCATGTAGAAGGCCGTCGTGCCGAATCCGGCCACCATGCCCACCACCGCGCCCCACTTCGTCGCCCGCTTCCAGAAGATCCCGAGCACCAGCGCCGGGAAGAAGCCGGCAGCCGCGAACGAGAAGGCCGCGGAGACGAGGAAGAGGATGTCGGCGAGCTTGCTCACCTGCACGTGCCACGCCGTCCAGGCCGCCAGGATGGCCACCACCAACAGGAGGATCTTGGAGATCATCACCCGGCGCGAGGTCGGGGCGTTGGGGTCGAGCATCTTGTAGTACAGGTCGTGCGACAGCGCGTTGGCGATCGTCAGCAGCAGGCCGTCGGCCGTCGAGAGCGCCGCTGCCAGGCCACCTGCGGCCACCAGGCCCGAGATCACGTACGGCAGGCCCGCGATTTCCGGGGTCGCCAGCACGATGATGTCACCGCCGATGCGCATCTCGCCGAGCTGGAAGATGCCGTCCTTGTTGATGTCGGTCACCGACAACAGGGTCGGGTCGACCTTCTGCCAGGCTGAGATCCAGGCCGGCAGCTTGTCGAAGGGCGTGCCCACCAGCACATTGAAGACCTCGTACTTGACGAGCACCGCCAGGGCCGGAGCCGTGAAGTACAGCAGGAAGATGAAGAACAGCGACCAGGTCACCGACTGGCGCGCTTCCTTCACCGACGGCGTGGTGTAGTAGCGCATCAGGATGTGCGGCAGCGCAGCCGTTCCCACCATCAGGCAGAAGACGAGGGCCAGGAAGTTGGCACGTGAGGTGTTGTAGACCTCCTGCGCCTTGGCGTCGCCCTTCGGATCGCCCGCGTATTGCTGGGCATGGCGCGGCATGCCCGCCAGCGGCCGGGCGCGTGCGTCGGCGGCAGCCTTCGCGCGTGTCCAGGCAGCCTTGGCATCAGCCTCGTCCTTCGGCAGCCCGGCCAGCGCCTTCTCGGCCGCCTGGATCTCGGCCACCGGGGCGTTGGCGGCCTTCAGGTCCTCCACCTTCTTGGCGGCAGCTTCCTTGTCGGCCTTCAGCGCGGCGGGAACGTCCTTCAGCTTGGCGGCCAGGTCGTCCGACTGCTTCTTGAAGACGGCGATGACTTCCTTCTCCTTCGGGTCGTCGATCAGCCGCTTCTCGGCCTCCGTGACCTTCTGCAGCTGGAAGCCGTAGACCGCCTGCGGGATCGGGACGCCGGTCTGCTTCACCGACAGCCACACCACCGGGATCATGTAGGCAATGATCAGGATGATGTACTGCGCCACCTGCGTCCACGTCACGGCACGCATGCCGCCCAGGAACGAGCACACCAGGATGCCGCCCAGGCCGACGAAGATGCCGATCTCGAAGGCAAGACCCGACAGGCGCGTGGTGATCAGACCCACGCCGTAGATCTGCGCCACCACGTAGACGAAGGAGCAGATGATGGCGATCAGGATGCCGATGAAGCGTGCCAGGTTGCCGTCGTAGCGCGCGCCCAGGAAGTCGGGAATGGTGAACTGCCCGAACTTGCGCAGGTATGGCGCGAGGAACAGCGCCACCAGGCAGTAGCCGCCCGTCCAGCCCATGATGAACGCGAGGCCGCCGTACCCTTGCAGGTACAACGTGCCGGCCATCCCGATGAAGGAGGCTGCGCTCATCCAGTCGGCGCCGGTGGCCATGCCGTTGTAGATGGCAGGCACGCGGCGGCCGGCCACGTAGTACTCGGCTGCGTCGTTGGTGCGGCTCATGATGCCGATGCCGGCATACAGCGCCACGGTGGCCAGCAGGAAGACGAGGCCGATGGTGGCCCGCGACATGCCGAACTGCTCCAGGATCGCGAGCAGCACGACGAAGACGACGAAGCCCCCGGTATACCAGCCGTAGACCTTGTTGAGCTGCTTCTTGAAAGCTGCGTTGGCTTCCTTGCTGGAGCCTTCCGCGTGGTCGAAACTCAGGCCTGCCATGGTCATTCCTCCTCGGCCACGCCGTGTTCCTGGTCCAGCTTGTTCATGTAACGAGCGTAGTACCAGATGATGATCACGTAGACGACGAGCGAGCCCTGGGACGCGACCCAGAAGCTGAACGGCCAGCCGAAGAACGTGAAGCTCAGGTCACGGGCCAGGTACCCGATGACGTAGGTCACGAAGAACCAGATCGCCAGCAGGATGGCCGTGATCCGAAGGTTCTTCTGCCAGTAGCGCTGGTGGTTCTCACTCACCTGCATGTCGACACCCCTTTCGTTGCAACATCCGCCCGCAGGCGGCCCTCTCGAATAAGCCCATGCACGCTTGCGCGCACCCGATTGCAGCCGCCGGCCTGCCCGCCCGTCATGCCGACCACCCGCCTCAGGAGGCGGGCTGGCCGGCCAGCAACCCGGTCTCGCGCTCGAGCTGCGCCGCGACCTTGGGCTCGAATCCCTTGAGGTGGCGAATGATCTTCACCGCCGCTTCGGGATCGTGACGATCGACATGAACCCGGGCCAGCTGATACCAGCCGTAGGGGCTCATGGGCTGCAATTCGGTGTTGCGCTGCAGGACCGGCACCGCTTCGTCGAAGCGGCCCAGCCTGATCAGCACCAGGCCCATGCCGTACCAGGCGAGATCGAGCTTGGGCGAGAGTTCGGTGGCACGCTGGAACGATTGGAGCGACTCCTCCAGACGGTCCGCGCGTTCCAGGAGGTAGGCCTGGTTGTACCAGTGGTGCGCGTTGCCGGGATCGATCGCGACGAGCCGCTGTGCCTCGGCCACGGCCTCCGGCAGCCGGTCCAGCTCGGCGTAGAGGTGGGCCCGGCTCGCGCGAACGTAGGCGTCGTCGGGCCAGCGCGCCGCCATGCGATCGAAGGCCTCGAGCGCGGACAGCCGCATCCCCACCGCCAGCCGCGCCATCGCCTGGCACTTCGCCCAGAGGTATGGAAGCCCCCTGCTCATCTGCAACCCGCCATCTGCGACTGCACGCACAGGTTGACGATCTCGAAGGTCACGACTGCGTAGATCACCACCAGCAGGAAGAAGGTGACGATCGGCACGTGCTGATCCGCCACCTTGGCGGGGGTCAACCGGCGCACGGGAATCGTGAAGGGCTTGGACAGCACCTGAAGGAGCTTGTAGAAGAAATTGGTCTCTCGCTTGTGGCCGGCGAGGACGAAGAGGATCCCCTGCCCCACCAAAGCGAGCAGGGCGATGTAGAGGATCAGTTGCAATGCCTGGAGGAATATCAACATCTTGCGCGCCGGCGCACTCTTGACGGATGGCCTTACTGGTCTCTGACGAAACATCGCCAGGGGCCCCATGCCGGGGAGGGGGTTTCCCGGGTAGGGCCGACCCTGAGAGGGTCAGGCCCGACCCGGGAACCGAGCCGCCGTCAAACGCCGGCAGCCAGCCGGTGCCACGTCTCGACCACGGAATCCGGATTCATCGATATCGAGACGATGCCCTCGCGCGCAAGCCAGTCTGCGAAATCCGGGTGGTCGCTGGGGCCTTGCCCGCAGATGCCCACGTACTTCCCGGTGGCGCGGCAGGCGGCGATGGAGCGCGCGATCAGGGCCTTCACCGCCGGATCACGCTCGTCGAAGTCGCTGGCCAGCAGCTCAAGCCCGGAGTCACGGTCCAGGCCGAGGGTAAGCTGCGTGAGGTCGTTGGAGCCGATCGACATGCCGTCGAAGTGCTCGAGGAACTGTTCGGCCAGGATTGCGTTGCTCGGCACTTCGCACATCATGATCAGCCGAAGCCCGTCCTGGCCTCGCTTCAGGCCGCGATCGGCCAGCATGGCCACCACGGTGGCCGCCTGCTTCACCGTGCGCACGAAGGGCACCATGATCTCCACGTTGCTCAGGCCCATGTCCTGCCGCACCCGCCTGAGGGCCTCGCACTCCATGCCGAAGGCATCGCTGAAGTCGCCGCTGATGTAGCGGCTGGCACCCCGGAAGCCAAGCATCGGGTTCTCTTCATCGGGTTCGTAGCGCGTGCCGCCGATGAGCTTGCGGTACTCGTTGCTCTTGAAGTCCGACAGGCGGACGATGACCGGCTTGGGCCAGAAGGCGGCAGCGATCGTGGCCACCCCTTCGGCCAGCTTGTCGACGTAGAAGGCCCGGGGCGACGCGTGCCCTCGGGCCACGGACTCCACGGCCTTCTTCAGCTCCGGATCCACGTTCGGGTAGTCGAGGATCGCCTTCGGGTGCACGCCGATGTTGTTGTTGATGATGAACTCGAGCCGGGCCAGGCCCACCCCGGAGTTGGGGATCTGGGCGAAGTCGAAGGCAAGCTGCGGGTTGCCCACGTTCATCATGATCTTCACCGGACAATGCGGCATCTCGCCGCGCTTCACCTCCCGGATCTCGGTCTCGAGCAGCCCGTCGTAGACGTACCCGGTGTCGCCCTCCGAGCAGGCCACGGTGACGAGTGCACCGTCGGGAACCGTCTCGGTCGCGTCGCCGCAGCCCACGACCGCCGGAATACCGAGCTCGCGCGCGATGATCGCGGCGTGGCAGGTGCGCCCGCCGCGGTTGGTGACGATCGCGCTGGCGCGCTTCATCACCGGCTCCCAGTTGGGATCGGTCATGTCGGTGACGAGAACGTCACCGGGCTGCACGTGCTCCATCTGCGCCAGGGAGCTCACGAGTCGCGCACGGCCCGTGCCGATCTTCTGGCCGATCGCGCGGCCCTCGGCCAGCACTGGGCCGGTGCTCTTGAGGCGGAATCGCTGCTCCACGGCTGCGCCGGCCTGGCTCTTCACGGTCTCGGGACGGGCCTGCAGGATGTAGAGCTTCCCGTCGACGCCATCCTTGCCCCACTCGATGTCCATCGGGCGCCCGTAGTGGGCCTCGATCACCAGCGCGTAGCGGGCCAGCTCGATGATGTCGGGGTCGGACAACGAATAGCGGTTGCGCATCTCCGCAGGCGTGTCCACCGTGGTCACGAGCCGGCCACCCTGCGCGCGTTCCTCGTCGGAGGCGAAGCGCATCAGGCTGAGCTTGGAGCCCAGCGAGCGCCGGATGATCGGCAGCTTTCCTGCACGCAAGGCGGGCTTGTGAACGTAGAACTCGTCAGGGTTCACCGCTCCCTGCACCACGGTCTCGCCCAGCCCGTAGCCCGAGGTGATGAACACCACGTCCGGGAAGCCGCTCTCGGTGTCGATCGTGAACATCACGCCAGCCGCACCAAGGTCAGAGCGCACCATCCGCTGCACACCGGCGGACAGCGCCACCTCGGCGTGCGTGAAGCCCTTGTGCACGCGGTAACTGATGGCCCGATCGTTGTAGAGGGAGGCGAAGACCTCCTTGATCCGGTGCAGCACCGCGTCGATGCCCACGACGTTCAGGAAGGTCTCCTGCTGGCCTGCAAAGGAGGCGTCGGGCAGGTCTTCCGCCGTGGCGGACGAACGCACGGCAAAGGAGGCCTCGGGCTGGCCCTGCACCAACGTCGCGAACGACTCGCGGATCGCGGCCTCCAACTCGGGCGGGAACGGCGTGTCCAGCACCCACTGGCGTACGCGCTGGCCGGTCTCGGCCAGCGCCCTCACATCATCGCTGTCGAGGGTGTCGAGGGCCTCGTGGATGCGGGCAGTGAGCCCGCCCTGATCGAGGAACAGGCGAAAGGCGTGTGCCGTGGTGGCGAAGCCGCCCGGCACGCGCACACCGGATGCGGCCAGCTGGCTGATCATCTCGCCGAGGGAGGCGTTCTTGCCGCCTACCACCTCGACATCGGTCATCCTCAGGTGTTCGAATGGGACGACCAGGGCGGTCGCCAGGTGCGAAGGGGACATGGGAAAGCTCCTTGATGAGAATCCGGGGCCTTCGCGCACGTCGTGACCCGGTCCTGCCCGACTTCTGGCTGTTCTTGTCGTGGGGCAGGCATCGCGTTGGCTCGGCGGTGGGCGACAGCGCTATATTGGGGATCATTGTAGGGACTTGTCCGGAGCAGCGGGTGCGCCGGCGCAAACCGGGGGGTTGCATGTCGGACAGGACCGTCTTTTTCGTCTCGGACGGCACCGGGATCACGGCCGAGACCTTCGGCAACTCGATCCTGGCGCAGTTCCCCGTCAAGGCGCGGCACGTGCGGCGCCCCTTCGTCGACACGGTCGAGAAGGCGCGGCACGTGCGTGACGAGATCGGCAGCGTGGCTCGCGCCGAAGGGCATCGCCCGATCGTGTTCATCACCCTTGCCAACGACACGGTGCGCGACGTGATCGCTTCGCCCGATTGCGCGGGGCTGGTGCTCGACATGATCCGCACCTTCGTCGAGCCGCTGGAGCACGAGTTCGGCGTCAAGTCGAACCACCGCGTGGGGCGCTTCTCGGACACGGCACGCAGCCAGGAGTACCACGAGCGCATCGAGGCCATCAACTACTCGCTGGCGCATGACGACGGGCAGTCGGCGCGCAACCTCGAGTCGGCGGACGTGATCCTGGTCGGCGTGAGCCGCTCGGGCAAGACACCCACGAGCCTGTACCTCGCCATGCAGCACGGCATCAAGGCCGCCAACTACCCCTTGATTCCCGAGGACTTCGACCGCGGCCGGCTTCCCGGGGCGCTGGCTCCGCACCGGGCCAAGTGCTTCGGCCTGACGATCGACCCCGAGCGCCTGTCGCAGATCCGGCACGAACGGCGCCCCGGCAGCCGCTACGCGGCGCTGGCCAACTGCCGCCACGAGGTCTCGGCAGCCGAATCGATGATGCGCCGCGAGGGCATCAACTGGCTGTCGTCCACGCACAAGTCGATCGAGGAGATCGCCACCACCATCCTGCGAGACATACGGCCCGACCGGCTCGTCTACTGACGCCCGCGCACCGACTCGTACAGGCAGATCGCCGCAGCAGCGGCCACGTTCAGCGACTCCTCCCCACCAGGCTGGGGAATGCGCACCTCGTGCGCACATCGCGCACGCACGCCCGCGCACACACCCTGCCCCTCATGCCCGAACACCCAGGCGCAAGGCCAGGGCAACCGCGACGCATCGAGCGGAGTGCTCGCGTGCGGGCTCGTGGAGACCAGCGGCACGGGCAGGTTGCACAGCGCGTCCTCCTCCAGCCCCTCGTGCAGGACCAGGCCGAACTGCGCGCCCATGCCTGCGCGCAGCACCTTCGGTGACCACAGGCCCGCCGTACCCTTGAGGGCAATCACCTGCCGGAAGCCCAGGGCGCTCGCGCTGCGCAGCAGGCTGCCCGCGTTTCCGGCATCCTGAATCCGGTCGAGCACGACCGTGGGCAGGGCCTGCAAGGGCGCGTGCGTGGCTTGCCAGCCCACGAGCATCCCGAGGCCGGCCGGTGAGGGCAGCCCGCTCAGGTCCGCGAAGGCTGTATCGGGCACGCACACCACCTCGGCGGCCCGGGAGGCCAGCGCCTGCACCCGCTCCTGTGCCCAGGCGCTCTCCGACACGATGGCCGTCAACGGCTCGCGCCCGTGCGCCAGCAACGCGCTGCACAGGTGCTCGCCCTCAACCCAGACCAGGCCCAGCTTGCGGTAGGCAAGCGCCTCGCGCGTCAGCCTGCGCACGCGCTGCAGCAGCGGGTTCTGCGCGGACGTGACCTGGCGCGGCATCTTCATCGTCAGCCTGCGCGCAGGAGCGCTGCACGAACCGGTGCGAAGCTGCGTCGGTGTGCCGGGCAGGGCCCGTGCCTGCCCAGCGCCTCCAGATGCGCAGCGGTGGGATAGCCCTTGTGCACGGCAAAGCCGTACGCCGGCCAGGCCCGGTCCAGGGCCTCGCATAGACGATCTCGATGCACCTTGGCAATGACCGATGCAGCCGAGATGGCCGCCACCTTCGCGTCGCCCCTGACGATGGCCTCGCCGGGAACCTTCAGCACCGGAAGGCGGTTGCCATCCACCAGGACACGGTCGGGTGATGGCTGCAGGGACTCGACCGCACGGCGCATGGCAAGCAGGGTGGCCTGCAGGATGTTGAGCGCGTCGATCTCGTCGACCGACGCCTCGCCGATTGCCACCGCGCAGGCGCGCCCGCGAATCTGCGCCTCGAGCTGCTCGCGCTGACGCGCCGTGAGCACCTTGGAGTCTGCCAGGCCGGGAACGGGACGTGAGGCCTCCAGGATCACGGCCGCTGCCACGACCGGACCCGCCAAGGGGCCACGCCCGGCCTCGTCGACCCCCGCCACGCGCCCGTGGACCTCCCAGGCCAACGCCAGCTGCTCAGGCGGCGAGCGTCTGCTCGAGGGCATCGGTGGCCAGCCGCGCCGTGTCACGGCGCAGGACCGCGTGCAAGGCGTCGAAGCGTTCGCGCAGGCGAGCTCGACGTTCGGGGTCGTCGAGCCAGGCGCAGGCCTCCCGCGCCAGCGCTTCGGGGGTGCAGGCTTCCTGGATCAGCTCAGGCACCACGAACTCGCCACACAGGATGTTGGGCAGTCCTACCCAGGGCTGCAGGGCCATGCGCTTCATCAGCACCCAGCTCAGCGGGTGCATCCGGTAGGCGATCACCATCGGGCACTTGAAGAGCGCCGCCTCGAGCGTGGCGGTACCGCTGGCCACGAGGGCGGCATCACAGGCCGCCAGCACCTCGTGCGAACGGCCATCCACGAGCCGCAGCAAGGGGTGTCCGAACCGCGCCGCCAGGGGCTCGACCAGGGGCCGCAGGCCCGGCGCCACCGGCAGCACGACCTGCAGCGAAGGCCGCTGTCTCAGCAGCTGCGCCGTGGCGGCCAGGAAGGCGGGCGCGATGTACTCGATCTCGGAGCGCCGGCTGCCCGGCAGCACCGCGAGCACGGGTCCCTCGGCATCAAGCCCAAGGCGCTCGCGGGCCCGCTCACGCGGGGGCTGCGCCGGGATCGCGTCGGCCAGCGGATGCCCGACGTAGGCGGCCCGTACGCCGTGACGCTCAAGCAGCTCGGGCTCGAACGGAAACAGGCACAGCACCAGGCCGGCGCTGCGCGCGATCGTGCGCGCGCGCCCGGCGCGCCAGGCCCATATCGAGGGGCACACGAAGTGCACGGTCTGCACGCCCGCTTCGCGCAGGATGCGCTCCAGGCCGAGATTGAAGTCCGGAGCGTCCACGCCGATGAAGACGTCCGGCGGATCGTGCAGCAGGCGCTGCGTCAGCTCGCGCCGGATGGCGGAAATGCCACGGTAATGGCGCAACACCTCGGCGTAGCCGCGCACCGCCAGCCGGTCGCTGGGCCACCAGGCCTCGAAGCCCTGCGCGACCATTCGCGGCCCGCCGATGCCGAAGGCGTGCAGGCCTGGCCAGCGCGCACGCAGCGCCGGCAGCCACAACCCAGCCAGCAGGTCGCCCGAGGCCTCGCCGGCCACCATCGCGACGCGCATCGGCCCGACCTTGCCTCAGGCGCCCGGCCGCACGATGCCACGCGTGGCAGCGGCCAGGAACTCCAGCAGGCACCGTACGTCCGCCTCGGACTCGCCCGACGACCGGGCCAGTTCCTCCAGCGCCGCGCGCGCCTGCTCGAGCCTGAGACCCTCCCGGTACAGGAGGCGATGCGCCTGCCGCAAGGTGTCGATGCGCATCCGCGAGAACCCTCGCCGACGCAGCCCCTCGACGTTGATGCCCGCCACCTCCAGCGGCTGCCCGGCCACCGTCATGAAGGGCGGCACGTCCTGGGAGACCCGACTCTGGAAGCCGACCATCGCATGGGCCCCGACATGGCAGAACTGGTGAACCCCGACGAGACCGCCGATGATGGCCCAGTCGCCGACATGCACGTGACCCGCCAGCGTGGCGTTGTTGGCCAGGATCGTGTGGCTGCCGAGCTGCACGTCATGGGCCACGTGCACGTAGGCCATGACCCAGTTGTCGTCGCCCACCCGGGTGATCCCACCATCCTGCGCGGTGCCGCGGTTGAAGGTGCAGAACTCGCGGATCGTGTTGCGCTCGCCGATGATCAGGGAGGTCGGCTCGCCGCGGTACTTCATGTCCTGCGGCGCGCCACCGAGCACCGCGTGCGCGTGGATGCGGTTGTCACGCCCGATGGTCGTGGGGCCTTCGAGCACGCAATGTGCGCCGATCGTGGTGCCCGATCCCACGCGGACACCAGCCCCCACCACCGCGTAGGGGCCCACGACGACGTCGGAGGCGAGTTCGGCCTTCGGGTCGACGATCGCGGTGGCGTGAACCCCGGTCACGTGATCAGGCCACGGCGCGAGCCGTGCAGGTGAGTTCGGCCTCGACGGCCAGCTCGCCATCCACCGTGGCACGGGCTGCGTACTTGTAGACACGGGCCTTCGTGCGCAGCAGCGTGACCTCGAGCACCAGCTGGTCGCCTGGCTCCACCGGGCGCTTGAAACGCGCCCCGTCGATCCCTGCGAAGTAGTAGATCGTGTTGTCGTCCGGAACCGCACCCTCGGTCTCGAAGGACAGGAGCGCTGCGGCTTGCGCAAGCGCCTCGAGCATCAGCACCCCGGGCATCACGGGGCGGTGCGGGAAGTGACCCGTGAAGAACGGCTCGTTGACCGTGACGTTCTTCAGGGCCCGGATGCGCACACCCTTCTCGAGCTCCAGGACGCGGTCAACGAGCAGGATCGGGTAGCGGTGCGGAAGCTTCTTCAGCACCTGGTGGATGTCCATGCTCGTCATGATGTGCGCAGCCTCGATTCGATCGCCCGCAGGCGATCCCGCAGGGCGTGCAGTTGCCGCAGCGTGGCGGCGTTCTTTTCCCAGGACGCATTGTCGTCGAAGGGGAAGACTCCGCTGTACTGGCCCGGACGCAGGATCGATCGCGTGACCACCGTGGCGGCCGACACGTGCACGTGATCGGCGAGCTCGAGGTGCCCGAGCACGATCGCACCCCCTCCAAGGGTGCAGTGCGCGCCGATGCGGGCGCTGCCGGCCACACCCACGCAACCCGCCATCGCGGTGTGGGCGCCGACCTGCACGTTGTGGCCGATCTGCACCAGGTTGTCGAGCTTGACCCCGTCACCCAGGACGGTGTCCTCCAGCGCCCCGCGGTCGATGCAGGTGTTTGCGCCGATCTCCACGTCATCGCCGATATGCACACCGCCCAGCTGCTCGATTTTTTCCCATCGTCCTGCGGACGGCGCGAAGCCGAAGCCGTCGGCACCGATGACCGCACCCGGGTGCACGAGCCCCCTCGCGCCGATGCGACAGTGCTGCGCCAGCGTGACCCGGGCTGCCAGGCGTGTGCCCTCGCCGACCTCGGCCTCTCGGCCGATCAAGCACTGCGCTCCCACCTGTGCCCCTGGCCCGATGCAGGCGCCCTCCTCCACCACCGAGAGCGCGCCGATGGTGGCGCTGCGATCGACATGGGCCATCGGCGACACGACGGCGCTGGGGTGGATGCCCGGCAAGACGGGCGGCCGCTGCTGGCGGGCCCACCACTGGGAGACATACGCGTAGGCCAGATACGGATCGGCGCACAGCACCGCGCTGGGGCGGCCGCACACATGATCGCGCTCGCCCGCAGCCACCAGCACGCACCCCGCCTGCGAGCCGGCCAGCTGCGCGCGGTAGCGAGGATTGGACAGGAAGCTCAGCGTGGAGGCGTCGGCCTCCTGGAGCGAGCCGATGCGGGTCAGGACGAGGGCGGGATCGCCCAGCAGCTCACCGCCGACGAGCGCAGCGACTTCCTGCGCCGTCACCCGCACCATGGCACTGTCGCCGTCACTTCGTCGGCGAAGGCCCGTTCAGGGCTCGAATGACCTTGTCCGTGATGTCCACGCGCGGGCCGGCGAAGACGGCCTCCTGCAGGATCAGGTCGAACTTCTCGGTCTCGAAGATCTGGCGGATCACGCGGTTGGCGCGCTCCACCACCCCGGCATATTCCTCGTTCTTGCGCTGGTTCAGGTCTTCCTGGAACTCCCGACGCTTGCGCTGCAGGTCGCGATCCTGCTCGACCAGTTCACGCTGGCGCCGATTGCGCTCGGACTCAGGCAGCGTCGGGAAGTCCTTGTCGAGCCTGTCGGCCGCAGCCTTCAGCCGCGTGGCAACGTCGTTGAGCTCGCGGTCGCGCTTGCCGAACTCGGTCTCGAGCTTGGCCTGGGCAGCCTTGGCCGGCTGGGAGTCACGCAACACGCGCTCGCTGTTGACGTAGCCGATCTTGAGCTCCTGCGCAAAGGCCGGGGCGTGCAGCATCGCCACGCAGGCCAGGCCCAGCAGGAGGGGCTTGAAAAGGGTCTTCATCAGAACGCGGTCCCGATCTGGAATTGGAACTTCTGGATTCTATCCGTGGGCTCGAAGCGCAGCGGTCGACCCCAGCTCAACTTGAGCGGCCCCACCGGCGACAACCAGCTGACCCCAAGGCCGGCCGAGGCACGCAGGGACTCCAGGGCCATCGGCTCCCCATCACGCCATACGTTGCCGGCATCCGTGAAGGCGAAAAGCCGCAGCGACTTGTCGTTGCCGCTGCCCGGAACCGGCAGGTACAGCTCGACGTTGGCGTTCAGGCGCTTGGCCCCGCCGATGAAGGCACCCGTGGGATCGATGACGCCCAGAGACCCCTGCTCGAAGACCCGCACGGATCCGAGGCCACCGCCGTAGAAGTTCTTGAAGATGGGAAACGGCTTGCCCCCGACGCCCTTGCCCAGGCCCAGCTCGGCGTTGACACCCAGCGACAGCTTGGCCGGCAGGCCGATGAACTGCTGGTACTGGACGTTGGTGCGCATGTAGCGGACGTCGCCGGCCACGCTCCACTCCAGGTTCACGCGCTGGTAGCGACCGGCCGTCGGTGTGAGCACGCTGTCGCGCTCGTCGCGCTGCCAGCCCAGCGTCAACGGCACGGCGTGGCTGACCGGCCCGAACTGTTCGCGGTACAGGTAATAGCTGTTGGGGATCGCGGTGGCCGCCTTGATCTCCGTGCGCTCGATGCCCAGGCCGAAGAAGACGGTGTCGGACTCCGAGAACGGTACCCCGAAGCGGATGGCGCCGCCCGGCGTGGCGAGCTGGTACTGGTCGCCCAGGCTGTTGTAAGGGCGCGTCGTACGGTAGAAGAGGTCGATGCCACGCGAGATGCCGTCCACCGTGAAGTACGGGTCGACGGTGCTGAAGACGAGCGTGCGGTTGTACTTGCTGGTGTTGAGCTCGATGCCCAGGTAGTGCCCCGAGCCGAGGATGTTGTCCTGCTTGACCGAGCCCGACAGGGTGAGCTGGTCGCTCTGCGAGTAGCCGGCCCCGAACGACAGATTGCCGGTGGGGCGCTCCTCCACCGTGATGAGGAGGTCTACCTGGTCAGGCTGACCGGGCACCTCGTTGGTCTCGACGTTGACTTCCTTGAAGTAGCCCAGACGCTCGACGCGGTCGCGGGACAGCTTGATGCGCTGGCCGTCGTACCACGAGGACTCGAGCTGCCTGAACTCGCGCCGCACGACCTCGTCGCGCGTGCGGGTGTTGCCGGCCACGTCGATGCGTCGCACGTAGACGCGGCGCTGCGGTTCCGCCACGAACACGACGACGACCTGGCCCGTGGCACGGTCGATCTCGGGCCTGGGTTCCACACGTGCGAAGGCGTAGCCGAAGCGGCCGAAATGATCGGAGAAGGCACGCTGGGTGGCCGTGACGTCCTCGCCCCGGTAGGCCTGCCCGGGCCGCACCTGGACACGCTGGCGGAAGTCCTCCTCGCGCCCCAGGTACTGGCCTTCCAGGCGAACGGCCGTGACGGTGTAGGGCTGGCCTTCCGAGATGGAGATCGCGATCGAGATGTCCTGCTTGTTCGGCGATATCGTGACCTGGGAGGACTCGACGGCGAACTCCAGGTAGCCCCGGTTCACGTAATGCGACCGGATCTTCTCCAGGTCGGCGTTGAGCTTGCTGCGCGAGTAGCGGTCGGACTTCGTGTACCAGGTCAGCCACCCGCCAGGCGTGAGGTCCATCAGCGACAGCAGCGCGGACTCGCTGAAGGCCCTGGCCCCGGTGATCCGGATCTCGCGGATCTTCGCGGCATCACCCTCATTGATGGTGAAGGTGACGTTGACGCGGTTGCGCTCGACAGGCGTGATGGTCGTCACGACCTCGGCCCCGTAGAGGCTGCGCGACAGGTACTGTCGCTTGATCTCCTGCTCGGCCCGGTCCACCACGGCGCGGTCGAAGGGCAGGCCTTCGCCGATGCCCGAGTCCTTCAGGGACTTGACGAGCTGGTCCTTGTCGAACTCCTTCAGCCCGACGAATGTGACGTTGGAGATGACGGGCCGCTCGTCGACGACGACGACCACCACCTGCCCCTCGATCTCGATGCGCACATCCTTGAACAGGCCCGTGGCAAAGAGCGCGCGCAGCGCCACCGAGCCCTTCTCGTCCGTGTAGGAGTCGCCGATCCGGAAGGGCAGCACGGCAAACACGGCTCCGGGGTCCGTGCGCTGCAGCCCCTCGACGCGTATGTCGCGCACGGTGAAGGGGTCGATCGCCAGCGCGGCGCCGGGCGCACCCAGGGCGGCGGCTGCAACCAGCGCCGCCACCGGGCGCAGCGGGAAGGCGGAATAGAGGCTCGACATCGTGGGTTTCAGTGCAGGCCGAGGAATCGGGCCACGTCGTTGTAGAGGGCCACGGACATCATGATCACGAGCACCACGAACCCCCCGCGCTGCAGCCTTTCGAGCCACCGATCCGGTACGGGCTTGCCGGTCACAGCCTCGAAGGCATGATACATGAGGTGTCCACCGTCGAGCATGGGCAGCGGCAGCAGGTTCAGCACGCCCAGGCTCACGCTGACCAGGGCCAGGAAGGCCAGGTAGTGGGTGAGCCCGCGCTCGGCCGTCTGGCCCGCGACATCGGCAATGGTCAGGGGCCCGCTGAGGTTGGAAAGCGAGGCCTGCCCGATGACCATGGCGCCCAGTGTGCGCAGCGTCAGCGCGCTCACTTCCCAGGTGCGCTCGGCCCCATGGACCACCCCCTCCCAGGGGCCACGGCGCACCTCGACCATCTCGACTGGACGGCCCAGGTAGGCCTCGATGCGCCCGATGGTGCGTGTCTGGCCACCCTCCTGGGCCTCGACCACGCGCGGCCGCACCTCCAGCTCGATCGTGCGCCCCTCCCTCTCGACGATCCACGTCGAGGCCATCGCCTCGCGCCCGCGCACCGAGCCTCGGATGCGTTCGCGCAGGGATTGCGCATCCGCCACGGGCTGGCCATCGATGCGCACCACGCGATCACCCTTGCGCAACCCCGCCTGGGCGGCGGGGCCGCCAGCCTTGACCTCGCCGACCACCGGTTCGCTGAAGGGCGCGCCAATGCCCGCCCGAGACAGTGAGGCCACGTCGGCCCGGCCGGCGCCGATGCGGTCGAGCTCGAGCGTCAGCACGCGGTTGCCGCGGCCGTCGCGCTCGCTCACCATCAGCCGCAGTGGCTGACCAGCCAGAGCGGCCTGCGTCACCTGCCAGCGCAGGTCCGGCAAGGACCGCACGTCGCGCCACTGACCTTCACGCTCCGCGGTGGCACGCACCCAGTCGCCCGCGCGCAGACCAGCGCGTTCGGCCAGGCTCCCAGCCGGCGGCGCCGCAAGCAAGGCCTTGGGCTCTTCCACGCCGATCCACTGCACCCCCGCGTAGAGAAGCACGGCCAGCAGCAGGTTGGCCGCCGGTCCGGCTGCCACGATGGCGCTTCGTTGCCAAAGGGGGCGTCGATTGAAGGCCCTCTCGCGATCGACGGCGTCCACGGGGGCCTCGCGCTCGTCGAGCATGCGCACATAGCCCCCCAGGGGGATCGCCGAAAGGGCGAATTCGCAGCCGTCGCGGCCGATGCGCCGAGCGTAGATCACGCGCCCGAAGCCAATGGAAAACCGCAGCACCCGCACGTTGCAAGCCACGGCCATGCGGTAGTGGCCGTACTCGTGGACTGCGATCAGGACCGCCAGGGTGAAGAGGAAGGCGAGCAGCGTTGTCATGGTCGGCGCAGGCGCGCAACCTCGGCTTGCGCCTGCGCGCGTGCGCGCGCATCCAGGCCGAGCAACGATTCGATGTCGGGAAGGCGCCCGAGTTCCGCCGACGTCGCCTCAAGCGTGGCCAGGTTGACGGTATGGATGTCGGTGAAGGCCAACCTGCCCTCGAGAAAGGCCTCGACCGCGATCTCGTTGGCAGCGTTGAGCACCACCGTGCTGCCCTCGGGGCCCTCCAGCGCATCCCAGGCCAGCGCGAGCCCCGGGAAGCGCCGCGGATCGGGTTCCTCGAAGGTCAGGGCACCGACCTGGCGGAAGTCCACCCGCGATGCCCCGCTCTCCACGCGGTGTGGATAGGCCAGACCGTAGGCGATGGGCACCCGCATGTCGGGTGTGCCGAGCTGGGCCAGCACCGAAGCGTCCCGGCATACCACCATCGAGTGGATGATGCTCTGCGGATGGATCACGACACGGATCTGGTCGGGCCGGAGGTCGAAGAGCCAGCGCGCCTCGATGACCTCGAGGGCCTTGTTCATCATCGTGGCCGAGTCCACCGAGATCTTGCGCCCCATCACCCAGTTCGGGTGGGCAACGGCCTGCTCGGGTGTCACCTCTCGCAACGTGCCGGGCTCGCGCGTGCGGAAGGGTCCCCCGGAGGCGGTGAGCACGATATGGTCGATGCGAGAGGACCACTGGCTGCGGTCCTCGGGCAGGCACTGGAAGATCGCGGAGTGCTCGCTGTCGATGGGGATCAGCGTGGCCCCACCCTCGCGCACGGTCCTGAGGAACAGCTCGCCGCCGACGACGATCGCCTCCTTGTTGGCCAGCAGCAGCCGCTTGCCGGCGCGGGCCGCTGCCATGCACGGGCGCAGCCCGGCTGCACCCACGATGGCCGCCATGACGCTGTCGACTGCCGGGGCACGGGCCAGCTCCTCCAGGGCCGCAGCGCCGACACACACCTGAGTGCCCGGTGCACGACCTCTCAAGGCCGCATGCAGTGCAGCTGCCGCCTCCTGCGTCGGAACAACCGCCACCTGGGGTTGGAAACGTGCGCACTGCTCGGCGAGCTCCTCGACGCGCCGAAACGCCGACAGGCCGTATACCTGGAACTGCTCCGGATGACGGGCGATCACGTCGAGCGTGTTCACCCCGATGGAGCCGGTGGAACCGAGGATGGCCACCCTGTGTGTCATGCCGCCCCTCCTTGCCACGTGACCAGCGCCATCGCAATCGGGAAGACCGGCAGCAGCGCATCGATGCGGTCGAGCACGCCGCCATGGCCCGGCAGCAGGCGGCTGGAGTCCTTGGCGCCTGCGCTGCGCTTGAGCAGGGACTCGAAGAGGTCACCCACGACACTCATCGCGCAAAGCGCGCTGGCCGCCAGCGCCAGGCCCGCGGCCCCATAGCTCGCCAGCAGGCGGGTGTACAGGCTCGGGCTGTCCACGGGCAGGCTGCGATCGATCACCATCACCCACAACACCGCCAACCCCAGCACGCCCAACCACCCGCTCACGGCACCCTCCCAGGTCTTTCCGGGGCTGATGCGCGGCGCCAGCTTGCGGCGCCCGAAGCGGTGCCCGCCGAAGTAAGCCGCGATGTCGGCCATCCAGACGAGGCACAGGACGGACACCAGGAAGTTCAGGCCCAGCGCACGGGCGCCGACGATCGCGAGCCACGCAGCCCACAGGACCACCACCCCCACCACCAGGCGTGAAGCGCGCGGCAGCGCGCCCCACCCCGCGACACCTCGACGCAGGGCGATCGCGCCCGCGGCGATCCACATGCCCGCCAGCAAGGCCCACGCGCCGGGAGCCAAACCTGCCGTCCAGCCGGCCTGCCAGGCCGAAAAGCCCAGGCCCGCCAGGACAGCGGCCAGGCCAACGGACGGCCACCCCGGTGCACCGTTGAGCCGCCCCCACTCCCAGGCCGCAGCGGCGACGAACAGGAGAGTCAGGACAGCAAAGGGGCCGGGATGCGCGGCCCACATCGCCGGCAGCAGCACGGCGAGCAACACCACCGCTGTGACGATGCGCTGGCCGAGCACCGGTCCTTCACCGGGCCGCTGCCGCGGCCTCCGAGGTGGGGACACCACCGAAGCGGCGCTCGCGTCGCGCGTACGTGGCCAGGGCCGCTTCCACCTCGCTCGCGCCGAAATCCGGCCACAGGCATTCCGTGAAGAAGAGCTCGCTGTAGGCAGCCTGCCAGAGAAGGAAGTTGCTGATGCGCATCTCGCCGCCCGTGCGGATGAAGAGATCCGGATCCGGCGCGAACGACAGCGCGGTGTAGCGCGACAGCACGTCCTCGGTGAGGTCCTGCGGGCCCACGCCGTCGGCCATCGCGCGCCGGCATGCCTGCACCACGTCCCAGCGACCGCCGTAGTTGAACGCCACGGAGAGCGTGATGCGGCTGTTGTGCGCCGTGCTCGACTCGGCCTCTTCCCAGGCGGCACGCAACTTGTCGGTCACGGCGTCCCGGTCGCCGATGATGCGGATGCGTACCCCATCGGCCGCGAGCCGACGCAGGTACTTCGAGACCGCCACGAGCACCAGCCCCATCAGGCCGGAGACCTCGTCGGTCGGACGCTTCCAGTTCTCCGACGAGAAGGCAAACACCGTCAGGTAGTCCACGCCGCGCTCGGCGAAGAGGTCGACGGCACGCACCAGCGCGTCCACCCCGGCCTTGTGGCCGAAGAATCGCGGCATGTACCGCTGCTTGGCCCAGCGGCCGTTGCCATCCATCACGACCGCCACATGGCGGGGAATCGGAGAGTGGCGGTCCATGGTGGGGTAACCGGCGGTCAGACCGCCAGGACCTCGGCTTCCTTGGCCTGCACGAGCCGGTCGACCTCGGCGATGACGCGGTCGGTCAGGCGCTGCACCTCATCCTGGGCGCGTCGCTCGTCGTCCTCCGAGACGAGTTTGTCCTTGAGCTGGCGCTTGAGCTGGTCATTGGCCTCGCGGCGCACGTTTCGCACCGCGACCTTGCAGTCCTCGCCGGCACCGCGCACCACCTTGGTCAGGTCACGGCGCCGCTCCTCGGTGAGGGCGGGCATCGGCACGCGCAGGAGATCTCCCTGCGAGGCCGGGTTCAATCCCAGGTCGGACTCGCGGATGGCCTTCTCGATCTTCGCACCCATGCCCTTCTCCCAGGGCTGCACGCTGATGGTGCGGGCATCCAGCAGCGACACGTTGGCCACCTGGCTGATCGGCACCATCGAGCCGTAGTAGTCCACCAGGACCTGGTCCAGGATGCCCGGGTGCGCACGGCCGGTGCGGATCTTCTGCAGCTCGGACTTCAGGGCCTCGACGGACTTGCCCATCTTGGCCTCGGCGTTCTTGCGGATGTCGGCAATCGTCGTCATGTCGGCACTCTCGTCAGACGTGCACCAGCGTGCCCTCGTCCTCGCCGCGGACGACGCGCTGCAGCGCTCCGGGCTTGAAGATCGAGAACACCTTGATGGGCAGCTTCTGGTCGCGGCAAAGCGCAAAGGCCGTGGCGTCCATCACCTGCAAGTTGCGCGAAATCGCCTCGTCGAAGCTGATCGACGCATAGCGCGTGGCCGAAGGGTCCCGCTTGGGATCGGCGCTGTACACCCCATCCACCTTGGTGGCCTTGAGAACCACCTCGGCACCGATCTCCGCACCACGCAAGGCGGCAGCGGTATCGGTGGTGAAGAAAGGATTGCCCGTGCCCGCGGCAAACACCACGACCTTGCCCTCCTCGAGGTACTGCAGGGCCTTGGGCCGCACGTACGGCTCCACCACCTGCTCGATGGCGATGGCGGACATCACGCGCGCCGTCATCCCCTCCTGGCGCATGGTGTCGGCCAGCGCGAGCGAGTTCATGACCGTGGCGAGCATGCCCATGTAATCGGCAGTGGCACGGTCCATGCCCACGGAACCGCCGGCCACGCCGCGGAAGATGTTGCCCCCCCCGATGACCACCGCCACCTCCACGCCCTCGCGTGTGACGGCCCGGATCTCCTGCACCATGCGCACGATGGTGGCGCGGTTGATGCCAAACGCATCCTCGCCCATCAGCGCCTCGCCCGAGAGCTTCAGAAGGATGCGCTTGTACCCCGCCATGCGTGCAGTCTTCCCGTTGGACGATGTGCAAGTGTAAGGGGGCGCGCCACCACCCGAAGGCGACGGCGCGCAGCCCTCAGGCCCCCTTGGCGGCGGCGACCTGTGCCGCAACCTCGGCGGCGAAGTCGTCGGTCTTCTTCTCGATGCCCTCGCCCACCACGTAGAGCGTGAAGCCGCTCACCGCGGTACCGGCAGCCTTGAGCATCTGCTCGACCGTCTGCTTGTCGTTCTTCACGAAGGGCTGGTTCAGCAGCGACACCTCCTTCAGGAACTTCTGCACCGAACCCTCGACCATCCGGGCTGCAATCTCGGCGGGCTTGCCTGACTCGGCGGCCTTCTCGGCGGCCACCCGGCGCTCGCGTTCGACGAGTTCGGCCGGCACCTCGCCCGACGACAGCGACACCGGCTTCATGGCTGCGATGTGCATGGCGGTGTCCTTGGCGGCCACGGCATCACCCGTGTACTCCACAACCACCCCGATGCGGGTGCCGTGCAGGTAGTGAGCGAGCTGCCCGCCGCCGCTCCAGCGCCGGAAGCGCCGGATCGTCATGTTCTCGCCGATCTTGCCGATCAGGCCCTTGCGCACGTCCTCCACCGTCGGGCCGAAGCCGTCTTGGGACATCGGCAGCGCCGACAGCGCCGCGACATCGGCCGGCCCGTGCACGGCGACGAGCTTCGCGCAGCCCTGCGCGAAGGCCAGGAAGGACTCGTTCTTCGAGACAAAGTCGGTCTCGCAGTTGATCTCGACCAGCGCACCGTCGGATCCGGCCACGTTCGCCGAGACGACACCTTCGGCGGTGATGCGTGCCGCCGCCTTGCCCGCCTTGTTGCCGAGCTTGACGCGCAGGATCTCCTCCGCGCGCGACATGTCGCCCTCGGCCTCGGTCAGGGCCTTCTTGCACTCCATCATCGGCGCGTCGGTCTTCGCGCGCAGCTCCGCCACCATGCTTGCGGTAATTGCAGCCATCCGTGAATCTCCGTTCGGGAATGTGGAAAGGGCGGTGCGGTGGCCCCCGGGGCCCCGGCACCGCCCGTGCGGGGCTCAGGCCTCTTCGCGGACCTCGACGAACTCGTCGCCCTCGGCCGCAGCGGCGGTGACCTCGGTCACGGCCTGGGAGCGGCCCTCGAGCACCGCGTCGGCCAGGGCGCGCGCATACAGCGCAACCGCCTTGGCCGAGTCGTCGTTGCCGGGGATCACGTACTGGACGCCATCCGGGCTGTGGTTCGAGTCGACCACGCCGATCACGGGAATGCCCAGCTTGTTGGCCTCGGCCACCGCGATCTTGTGGTACCCGACGTCGATCACGAAGAGGGCATCCGGCAGCGCACCCATCTCCTGGATGCCGCCGATGTCCTTCTCGAGCTTGGTCAGCTCGCGATCGAACATCAGCGCTTCTTTCTTGATCATCGTCTCGGTGCCGGCCTCCTTGGTGGCCTGCATGTCCTTGAGCTTCTTCAGCGACCCCTTCACGGTCTTGAAGTTGGTCAGCATGCCGCCGAGCCAGCGCTGGTCGACGAAGGGCATGCCGCAGCGGCGCGCCTCCTGGGCAATCATCTCGCGCGCCTGGCGCTTGGTGCCCACGACGAGGATCGTGCCGCGACGCGAGGAGAGCTGCCTGACGAACTTCATCGCCTCGTTGAAGAGCGGCAGCGTCTTCTCGAGGTTGATGATGTGGATCTTGTTGCGATGGCCGTAGATGTAGGGGGCCATCTTGGGGTTCCAGAAGCGGGTCTGGTGCCCGAAATGGACACCGGCTTCCAGCATTTCGCGCATGGACACGGACATGGTTTCTCCGAAGGTTGGTCCTAGAATCCCGGCCTGAACCCCGGCTCCATCCCGACCGATGCCACCCCCGAGGGATGCGGCACGCCGAGAAGGCATCCGGGGCACCGTTCGGTGGCCGGGTTCGCGTGTGGTTTGCCACGCCCTGCCCCGCATGGGCAGCCCGGCGAGTCTCCTGACGTGACGCGGGAGAAGCTCGCCGGGAGCGAGCAAACTTTCGAATTTTATCACGGCCGACGTTTCGGCCTTGCAAGACCTCCCCAACATGCGCATCGCCATCGTGGGCGCCGGCATCGTCGGCATCACCACCGCCCATGAGCTCGCACTGGACGGGCACGAGGTCACCGTGATCGAGCGCCTGGGTGCCGTGGCCAGCGGCACGAGCTTCGCGAACGCGGGCGTCCTCGCTCCCGGCTATGTCACGCCTTGGGCGGCGCCGGGCATGCCCACCAAGGTACTGGCGGGACTGCTGTCCCGCCACTCGGCGGTACGTTTCGGTGGGCGCTGGCCACTGGCCCTTCCCTGGCTGGCCCGCTACCTGCGCGCCTGCAACGCCAGCACCTACGAGCGCCACAGGCGTGCGCTGCATGCCCTGGCGCGTGCCAGCCAGGATCGCCTCACCGAACTGGCGCAGTCCCTGGACCTGCCCTTCGAGCATGCGCGCGGCTACCTGGTGCTGTTGCGCACCCGCCGCGAGGCGCAACGCTACCGCCCGACGCTGACGGTGCTGGACACGCTCGGCGTGCGCCACGACTGGCTCGACGAGGCGCAATGCCGCGCGGCGGAGCCGGGCCTGAGCGCAGGCACGCCGCTGCATGCCGGGGTCCACCTGCCGGAGGCTGCCGTGGGAAACTGCAGACTGTTTGCCCAGGGGTTGCGCCAGCGCCTGGCCGAACGCGGGGTCGCGTTCCAGTTGTCCACCGAGGTGTGCGCGATCGAGCCGGGGCCGCAGCTGCACGTGGCGATGCGAGGAGCCTCAGAAGGCAGCGAGATGGTCAGGCTGCCTTTCGACAGGGTCGTGCTGTGCGCGGGACACCAGGCCCGCGACCTGCTGGCGCCATTGGGCCTGAAGCTGCGGATGGAGCCGGTCTGGGGCTATTCGCTCACGGCCCGGCTGCGGCACTCGGAGGCTGCCGGGGCAGCCAGCCCCCGCGCAGGCCTGATGGATGAGCGCTTCAAGGTTGCAATCTCGCGGCTGGGCGAGCGCGTGCGGGTGGCAGGCAGTGCCGAGTTGGGCGGCCACCCCGACACGATGCACCCGCGCGCCCTTGCCACGCTGCACCGGGTACTTGATGACTGGTTCCCGGGCTCGGCCGATCTGGCAGGCGCGCAGTACTGGAAGGGAGCCCGGCCGATGCGTCCCGACGGTCCGCCCGTGGTCGGCGCCACGAGGGTGCACGGGGTCTGGGTCAACCTCGGACATGGCTCGAGCGGATGGGCGCTGTCCTGTGGCTCGGCAAGGCTGCTGGCTGACCGCTTGGCCGGACGCCCCCCCGTTGTCGATCCCGAGCCCTACGAACCCCTTCACATGCGCTAGCGCTGGCTGGGTGGCGGCGGGCGGCGCTCGTCGCACAATGGTCGCATGCCCGGTGCCGCCAGCCCCCGCCCCGCTCCCGTTCGAGTCGATCGCAGCCACGCCTGGCCCCTGTGGGATACAGCGGGCACGCGGCTGCTCGAGGCGCAGGCGCGTGCAGCGCTGCCACCAGGCACGCTGATGCAGCGCGCCGGCCTGTCGGTTGCACGGCTGGCACGGGCGCTGGCGCCACATGCCCGGCAGGCATGGATCCTGGCAGGCCCCGGTGGCAATGGGGGCGACGGTCTGCACGCGGCAGCCGAGCTGCGCCTGGCCGGGATGGAGGTGTCGGTGACGCTTGTCGCCGACCCGGGTACGCTTGCGCCCGAATCCACGGCAGCGCTTGCACGCGCACGCGAGTCCGGATGCCGGATCGGACCGGAGATTCCCGCCTGTGCGCCACCCCTGTCGATAGACGCGCTCCTCGGCCTGGGGGCCAGCCGTCCTCCCGGTGGCGCGTTGCTCGCTGCCATCCTGGCCTTCAACCGCACGGCGGGCTGCCGCCTGGCGGTCGATCTGCCGTCTGGGCTCCACCCCGATACGGGAGCGCGTCTGGGCAGCGAGGCTGCTTGTGCCCACGCGACCCTCGGCCTGCTCACGCTCAAGCCGGGGCTGTTCACGGGTGCCGGCCGCGACCACGCAGGCCAGGCGTGGTTCGACGGGCTCGGCTGCGAGGCCAGTGAAGCTGCTGCCGGCCCCGCGGCGCGGCTTGGTTCGGGTGCGGATGTGACCGCAGCGCTGGCACCCCGCGCACACGATCGCCACAAGGGAAGCTTCGGCGACGTGCTGGTGGTCGGCGGCGCGCCGGGAATGGGGGGGGCGCTGAGGCTGGCCGCTCAAGGGGCCCTGTCAGCTGGGCCTGGGCGCGTCTTCGTCAGCCCGCTGGACCCCGACGTGGCGCTGGCCGACTCCCGGCATCCCGAGTGGCTGTGGACGCCCCAGGCCTGGCTGCCCGGGCGCCATGCCCTCGAATCGGGAGCGGCAGTGTGTGGATGCGGTGGCGGATCGATCGTGTCCGAGGCGCTGCCCGCGATCCTGGCGCGCACCGCGCGACTGGTGCTCGACGCCGATGCACTCAACGCGGTGTCACGCGACGCGCAACTGCGCCGGCAGCTGCAGGCCCGGCAGGCACGCGGACAGGCCACCGTGCTCACACCTCATCCCCTTGAGGCAGCCCGCCTGCTCGGCTGTGAAACGGCCGATGTCCAGGCCGACCGGCTGAGGGCCGCCCGCGCACTGGCGAGCCAACTCGGCTCCATCGTCGTGCTCAAGGGCTCGGGGACCGTCATCGCATCCGAGGGCAGGCTACCGGTCATCAACCCCACCGGCAGTTCCTCCCTGGCCGTGGGCGGCACGGGAGACGTCCTGGCGGGCTGGATCGCAGGGCTGTGGGCGGCCTGCCCTGCTGGCGGCGCGGACAACCCCGTCGAGGAGGGGTGGCGCAGCGCCGTTGCCTCCGCCTGGCTGCACGGCCTGGCCGGGGAGCGCCCGGGCTGCGCCCCGATCCGGGCCGGCCACCTGGCAGGCCGGATGGCCGATCAGGCCGAAGCCTGGCGATCCATCCGCCCCGCAGCCCCCCTCAGCGGCGAGCCCGCTTCTTGGCCGTAGGCCGTTTCGTGGCTGCGGTGGCCGGCCGTCGGGGCGACTCGGCAGTCGAGCGCCGGGCCCGCTTCTTCACGGCCTTGGCCGACCGGTCGGCGCTTGCCACCAAGGCCAGTTCATCCTGCGCGGTGGCAGGTGGAGAGGTGCCCGCCTGCCGACCGGCACGGCCACGGGCGAGCATCCGCTCTGCCTGATCAGGCGTGACGAGGCGAAAGTCGATCTTGCGCGCATCCAGGTCGACACGGCTGACCTGCACCTGAACCCTTGAACCCACGCCGTACCGCATCCCGCTGCGCTCGCCCCGCAACTCCTGCCGTACCTCGTCGAAGCGCCAGTACTCGCCGCCGAGTTCGGTGATGTGGACCAGCCCCTCCACGTGCAGCGTATCCAGCCCGACGAACAGTCCGAACGAGGCCACGGTGCTGACGGTGCCCGCGTACTCCTCGCCCAGGTGCTCGCGCATGTATCGGCACTTCAGCCAGGCCTCGACATCGCGCGAGGCCTCGTCGGCGCGGCGCTCGCAGCCGCTGGTGTGCGCCCCGGCTGCCTCCCACAGCGCCAGGCTCTCGAGCGAGGCGGCCTTTTCCGGCAGGGATGGGCGCTTGCGCGTGGCGCCACCGCGCAACGACTCGGGCGCAGCCACCTCCGGCAGTGCGAGCGAGTAGGACTTCCCTGCGAGGATGGCCTTGATCACGCGATGCACGAGCAGGTCCGGGTAGCGGCGGATCGGGCTCGTGAAGTGGGTGTAGGCCGGGTACGCCAGGCCGAAGTGGCCCACGTTCACGGGCGTGTAGATGGCCTGCTGCATCGAACGCAGCAGCATCTGGTGGATCTGGGCCGAGTCGGGGCGCTCCTGCGTGGCGGCAGCGATGGCCTGGAAGTCCCGTGGCGACGGATCCTCGCCCAGCTGCAGGCCCAGGCCGAGCGCCCGAAGGTAATCCTGCAGCGCCACCCGCTTCTCGGGCGTAGGGCCCTCGTGCACACGGTAAAGAGCCGGGTGCCGGGCCTGGCTGATGAAGTCGGCTGCGCACTCGTTGGCCGCCAGCATGGCCTCCTCGATCAGGCGGTGCGCGTCGGTTCGCACGCGCGGCACGATGCGCTCGATGCGGCCGAACTCGTCGCACACGATCTGTGTCTCGGTGGTCTCGAAGTCCACCGCCCCTCGCCCCTCGCGCCGCTTGAGCAGCGCGCGGTACACCTCATGCAGGTGCACGAGGTGCTCGACCAGGTCGGGGCGCTGCTGCGCCTGGGGACCGCGGGTGTTGGCCAGGATGGCTGCCACCTCGGTGTAGGTCAGCCGGGCGTGCGATCGCATCACTGCCTGAAAGAACTGGTAGGCGCGGATCTCACCGGACTCGTCGACCACCATGTCGCAAGCCAGGCACAGGCGGTCGACCTGCGGGTTCAACGAGCACAGCCCGTTGGACAGCTTCTCCGGAAGCATGGGGATGACGCGGCGCGGGAAATAGACGGAGGTGGCCCGCGCGTAGGCGTCGGCGTCCAGCGCCTCGCGAGGCCGCACGTAGTGGCTGACATCGGCGATGGCCACGACAAGCCGCCACCCGCGCAGGCTGCGCTTGCCTCGCCCTTCCACATGGGGCTCGCAATAGACGGCATCATCGAAATCGCGCGCGTCCTCCCCGTCGATGGTCACGAGGGGAACGTCTCGCAGGTCGACACGGCCGCGCCGGTCGGTGGCCCGCACCGTGTCGGGCAGCTCCCGCGCCTGGGCGAGCGTGGCCTCTGAGAAGGCGTGCGGCACGCCGAACTTGCGCACGGCGATGTCTATCTCGATGCCCGGGTCATCCATCTCGCCCAGCACCTCGACCACCCGCCCCACCGGCTGCGAGTGCAGCGACGGGGCCTCGGTGAGCTCCACCACCACGACCTGGCCCGCCTCCGCACTGCCCGTCCCGCCGCGCGGGACGAGGATGTCCTGCCCGTAGCGGCGGTCCTCGGGCGCCACGATCCAGGAGCCGCCTTCGAGCAGCAACCGGCCGATGATCGGGCGGCGCGGGCGCTCGAGGATGTCGAGCACCCGGCCCTCGGGCCGGCCCTTGCGGTCGTGCCGCACGACTCGCACCCGGACCCGGTCGCCATGCAGCACGCTGCGCATCTCGGCCGGCGCGAGGTAGATCACGGCCTGGTCGTCGTCACGCCGCAGGAATCCGTGGCCATCACGGTGGCCCTCCACGCGGCCGGTGAATTCGCCCAGCAAGGTGGGGGCGGAGGCTGGGGGGGTCAAGGAAGCAGACACAGGCGACAAGGAATGGGTGTGTATTTGGTGCTAAACTCCCGGGTTCCTGAAAGCCCAGGTGGCGGAATTGGTAGACGCACTAGTTTCAGGTACTAGCGGGTAACACCGTGGAGGTTCGAGTCCTCTCCTGGGCACCAGGTCTCCTCATCGGGGAGACCTCCAAGGGCGGATCGCCCGTCGGGTCAGCAAGGGTCGGCGAAGCCGGCCCTTTTTCGTTCTGGTGTCTGGCTGCGCGTGTGGTCATCCGCGCTCAGACAGCGAACTTGCGCGCCAACCCTTCGGGCCTCAGTCCGTCGTACTCCTCGAACGGCTGGTGTATCCACGGGCTCGTGGGCAGCATCTCCACGTAGTAATCGGGGATGTAGGTCGACACACCCTTGACCCAGATCACCGCCGAGCGCAATTCACGGATCGCGGGCATGCCACGCAGCCGGTCGACCACGGCGCGCAGCGTCACGCCGGAATCTGACAGGTCGTCCACGAGGAGCACGCGACCGGCCAGTTCTCCCTTGGGCATGGTGATGTACTTGGCCAGGTCCAGGCGCCCCTGGATCGTGCCTGCGTCGGCGCGGTAGGAACTGGTGGACATGATCGCAAGGGGCCGGTCGAAGACGCGCGAGAGCACGTCCCCGGGGCGCATGCCCCCGCGCGCCAGGCACAGGATCTGGTCGAACTCCCATCCCGTGGCGGCCACCTTCAGCGCCAGGCGCTCGATGAGCAGGTGGTACTCGTCCCAGGAAACGTAGAGGTGCTTGCCATCATCGGTGAGCATGGTCGGGCCTTTCAGATCTGGAAGGGGTGGCGCAGCACGATCGTGTGCTCGCGGTCGGGTCCGGTGGACACCATGTCGATCGGCACGCCGATGACGGCCTGGACGCACTCCAGGTAGCGCCGGGCATTCACGGGCAGTTCATCCCAGCGCGTGACACCGGCCGTGGTCTCGCGCCATCCGTCGAATCTCTCGTAGACCGGCTTGCAGGCTGCGATTTCGTCGGCGTCCAGCGGCAGGATGTCGAGCCTGCGGCCCTCGAGCTCGTAGCCTGTGCACACGAGGATCTCGGGCAGACCGTCGAGGACGTCCAGCTTGGTGATGCACAGACCCGAGATGCCGTTGATGATCATCGAGCGCTTGAGGGCCGCGGCATCGAGCCAGCCACAGCGGCGCGCACGCCCTGTCACCGTTCCTCGCTCCTGTCCCACCGTCGACAGGTGGTGGCCGACCGTGCCGGACGTGTCGATGGGCAGCTCGGTCGGGAACGGCCCGCCGCCCACCCGAGTGGTGTAGGCCTTCGTGATGCCGAGCACGTAGTGCAGCATCTGCGGACCCACGCCTGAGCCTGCCGCAGCATTGCCCGCCACGCAGTTGCTGGAGGTCACGTAGGGGTACGTGCCGTGGTCGATGTCCAGCAGCGTGCCCTGCGCCCCCTCGAACAGCAGGTTGTCGCCGGCCAGGTGCTTGCGGTGCAAGGCGTGCCCGACGTCCGCCAGCAGAGGGCGCAACTGCTCGGCCGCGGCCATCGCGGCATCGAAGATCGGATCGAAGGCCAGGGGCTTGGATCTGAGGTAGCCGCCGAGTGCAAAGTTGTGCAGATCCAGCAGTTCGCGCAGCCGGGCCGCGAAGCGCGACGGATGCTTCAGGTCCTGCGCGCGCAGCGCGCGGCGCGCCACCTTGTCCTCGTAGGCAGGGCCGATCCCCTTGCCCGTGGTGCCGATCTTTCCGCTGCCGCTGCTCTCGCGCAGCGCCTCGCGTGCGCGGTCGACCTCAACGTGGAAGGGCAGGATCAGGGGGCAGGACTCGCTGATGTGCAGCCTGGAGCGAACGTCCAGACCGATCGCCTCCAACCGCGTGATCTCCCCCAGCAGGTGCGCCGGGTCCACGACGACGCCATTGCCGATGTAGCAGCCCACACCGGGACGCATGATGCCCGAGGGGATCAGCTGCAGCGCCGTCTTGCGCCCGCCGATGACGAGCGTGTGGCCGGCGTTGTGTCCGCCCTGGAAGCGCACCACGCCCTGGGCATGGTCGGTCAGCCAGTCGACGACCTTGCCCTTGCCCTCGTCGCCCCACTGGGTGCCGACGACGACCACGTTGCGGCCGGGCTGCGAAGCAGGAAATGCTGTCATGAGGCGGTATCCGTCGATTCGCTGGAAAGGGGCCGGGTCTCGATCGCGCGCACTGCCCAGCGGTCACCGACCCGCACCAGCTCGCGATCGAACTCGTGCGAGGCCACGTCGGGCGGCGCGCCTGGCAGCGCGTAGACCACCGTCTCGCCGCGCTCGCGCAGGCTGCGAACCGCCTCCCTCAGACCTGGCTCCTCGCCCCAGTCGGTGCGTATGGCCGTGACCGCCGGCCGCTCTGCAGCGTGCGCGGCCAGCGCCAGGACGTCCAGGCTGAAGCCCACAGCCGGCCGATTGCGGCCGAACACCGAACCCACCTCGTCATAGCGGCCACCACGGGCCAGCGCGTCAGGGAAGCCCGATCCGTACACGGCAAAGCGTGGGCCGCTGTAGTAGGCGTAGCCGCCCATGTCCGCCAGGTCGAAGCCGACGCGCACGCTGTGCCCGAAGGCCCTGTGCAGGTGGGTGGCCAGCCAGTCCAGATCGTCCAGCGCCTGGCGAATCATCGGCCTGGCCGGCAGCCACTGGCGCGCCTGCTCGAGCACGTCACGCCCGCCGTAGAGCTTCAGCATGGCCAACAGGCCCCGCGCCGCTTCCTCAGGCAGGCCTTGAGCGGCCGCCTGGATGAGCGGCGCATCCTTGGCGGCCAGGGCCTGGGCGAGCTGCTGCAGCGCCGCGGCATCCAGCGCCACGCCTGCCAGCAATCCACGCAGGATGCGGGCATCCGCAAGATCCACGACGAGCCCAACTGCGCCGGAGGCAGCCACGCCCTCGAGCGCCAGCTGCTGCACCTCGAGATCGGCCTCCAGCCCGGCGTGCCCGAAGATCTCCGCCCCGAACTGCAGCAGCTCGCGCCGGGCAGCCGGCCCGACCGGGCGGGCGTGCAGCACGCTGCCGCAGTAGCACAGGCGCACCACACCCTCGCGGTTGAGCAGGTGAGCGTCGATGCGTGCGGCCTGTGGCGTGATGTCGGCACGCAGCCCGAGCTGCCTGCCGCTGATCTGGTCCACGAGCTTGAAGGTCTTGAGGTCCAGCTCCCCGGCGGTGCCGGACAGCAACGAGTCCACGTGCTCGACAAGCGGAGGGATGACAAGCTCGAAGCCGTGGGAGGCGGCCAGGTCGAGCAGCCGTCGCCGGAGGAGTTCGACCCGCTTCGCCTCGGCTGGCAGGACGTCGGCAACATGCTCCGGAAGGAGCCAGGCTCGGGACATGGGCAACAGCGGCCGCTTTGAAAACCGCATTGTACCGGCGCCGCCCCGTGGCGTTTGCAGGACCCGTGTCGACGCGTCCAGGGCCCGGGCGCCGCGCCCGCTCAGGAGCGGGCCACGGCCAGCAGGACGAGCCCCGCCAGCACGCTGGCCAGGCCGATGAAGCGGATCTGGCCGTCGGTGAGCTGCATCGCCGACTCGAAGACCTTGCGCCACAACCCCGGACGCGCGAACGGGAGCAGCCCTTCGAGAATCAGCATCAGGGCCAGCGCCCCGAGCAGCCAGTCCAGCACGCCTGGGGTCTCACTTGCGGGGTGCCGCGGGCGCTGGGCTGCCGGCGGCCGACCCGCCACCGCGCATGGCGCGGAAGAACTCGATGCTCGGATCCACGACCATCATGTCCGAGCGGTTGCGAAAGCTCGCCCGGTAGGCCTCGAGACTGCGGTAGAACTGGGCGAACTGCGGATCCCGCCCGAAGGCATCGGCGTAGAGAGCGGACGCCTTGGCATCGCCTTCGCCCTTGATCTTCTGTGCGTCACGGTAGGCCTCCGCGATGATGACCTCCCGCTGGCGATCGGCGTCGGCGCGGATCTTCTCACCCTCGGCCGCGCCCTGGGAGCGCAATTCGTTGGCCACCTGCTTGCGTTCGGACTCCATGCGCCGGTAGACCGAATCGGTGATGTCTGCCACGAAGTCCACGCGCTTGATCCGCACATCCACGATCTCGATGCCGAACCCCTTGGCTTCGTCGGCCAGTCGGTTGCGCACGTCCATCATCACCTTGTCGCGCTCGGTGGCGAGCACGGCGCGAACATTGCGCCGGGTCACCTCCTCGTTGAAGGCAGCCTGCACGACGGGGCTCAAGCGGCTCTCGAGGTTGCGGAAGTCCACGCCGTTGTTGCGGATGAACTGCCGGGGCTCGTTGATGCGCCACTTCACCAGCCAGTCGATGACCAGGCTCTTCTTCTCGGCGGTGAAGATGGGCCGGGTCTCCGGGCTGTCCAGCGTCTGGACGCGCTTGTCCAGGAAGACGACGTTCTGCAGGGGCGGGGGCAGCTTGACGTTCAGGCCCGGCTCGGTCACCACCTCCTTGATTTCTCCCAGGGAGTAGATGACGGCCACCTGCCGCTGGTCGACCACGAAGAGCATCGAGCCCAGCAGCAACACGAGAGCCAGCAGCCCGGCAGCGATCATTGCGATGCGGTTCATTTCCTGCCCTCCTCAGCGGCCTTCGCGGTCACGGCTGCGCGCGTTGTCACGCGTGCGCGGGTCGGCCGGGGCGGGCGCAGCCGCCGGCGTCGGCACATCCGTGCCGCCCTGTCCGGCGCCCGGCGCCGTGCCCGCCGCTGCGGGCCCGGACTGCAGCAGCTTGTCCAGCGGCAGGTACAGCAGGCTCGAGCCGGACCGGCTGTCCACATAGACCTTGCTGACGTTGCTGAAGACCTGCTGCATCGTCTCGAGGTACAGCCGGTCGCGCGTGACCGCAGGTGCCTTCTGGTACTCCGCAAGCACCGAGCGAAAGCGCTGCGCATCACCCTCGGCCTGGGCCACCACACGGGACCGGTAGCCCTCGGACTCCTCCTTCAGGCGCGAGGCGGTGCCGCGTGCCTTGGGGATGACATCGCTCGCGTAGGCCTGTCCTTCGTTCTTGAAGCGATCGCGGTCGGCTCCGGCCTTCACGGCATCGTTGAAGGCCGCCTGGACCTGCTCGGGAACCTGCACGTTCTGGACGTTGACGTTGGCCACGAGGATGCCCGCGTTCAGCCGGTCGAGCTGCCCCTGCAGGGACTTCATCAGGTCCACCGCGATCGCGTCACGCTGTTCGTAGAGGACCTGGTCGACGTTGCTGCGCCCCACGATCTCCCGCACGGAGGACTCGGCCGCTTGCTGCACCGCCTCGTCCGGATTGCGGTTCTCGAACAGGTAGGCACGCGCATCCTTGAGCCGGTACTGCACCGTGAAGCGGATGTCGACGATGTTCTCGTCCTGCGTGAGCATGGACGAGTCACGCAGCCCGGTGGTGGGCACGACCGTGTCGCGTCCGACCTGCGCAGAACGCAGCTGCGTCACCGCCACCGTCTCGTGTGCCTGGAAAGGGTACGGCAGCCGCCACTGGATACCGGCGTCCGAGGTGTGGCTGAACTTGCCGAAAGACGTGACGACTGCCTGCTGGCCTTCCTGCACGATGAAGACGCCGCTGCCCAACCAGACCAGCAGCACGACTCCCCCGATCACGCCCACTCCGATTCCGGCGCTCTTGGCGTCCGGGCGGAAGGGCGACTCGCCGCCAGGCCCGCCGCCCCCTGGACCGCCGGCGTCCCCGCCGCCGCGCGGGCGCCCGCTGCCCTTGCCGCCGAACAGGCCCGACAGCTTGCGGTTGAAGTCACGCCAGAGCTCGTCGAGGTCCGGCGGACCATCGGGGCGCTGGTTGAAGATGAGGTTGAGGATCTTCTTCATGCGTCGGGAGCACGCCTAGTGAGCGGGCTCGAAGCGGGAATCAGGGGAGACCACGGATCGCGCGGAGCGCCCGGCCAGCAGGGCCTGGGCCACCAATTCGCGCAATTCCGGCAGGCCGCGGCCGTCACGTGCGCTGACGAACACCCGAGGGGTGCGCGCGCCCGGTCCGGACTCGATCTCGTCGTGCCACACGCGCGGCAGCTGCGAGGGCTCGAGCAGGTCGATCTTGTTGAAGACCAGGATCTGCGGCACGTCAGCCGCTCCGATCTCCTGGAGCACCTGTGCCACCTGCTCCTGCTGCTCGGCGGCAACCGGGCTCGAGGCGTCCACCACGTGCAGCAGCAGGTCGGCCTCCACCGCCTCCACCAGGGTGGCCTTGAAGGCCTCGACCAGGCGGTGCGGCAGTTCGCGGATGAAGCCCACCGTGTCGGACAGCGACACGGCCTGCCCGGCTTGCTCCAGCCACATGGCGCGCGTGGTCGTGTCCAGTGTCGCGAAGAGCTGGTCGGCCTCCAGCGTACGGGCCTTGACGAGGGCGTTGAAGAGCGTGGACTTCCCGGCGTTGGTGTAGCCCACCAGGGATACGCGGAAGGTCCCGCTGCGCAGGCGTGCCCGGCGCTGCGTGCCGCGTTGCCGCTGCACCTTCTCCAGCCGAACCTTGAGCGACTTGATGCGCTCGCCGATCATGCGGCGGTCGAGCTCGATCTGGGTCTCGCCCGGCCCGCCGCGGGTGCCGATGCCGCCTCGCTGACGCTCCAGGTGGGACCAGCGACGCACCAGACGGGTCGACAGGTACTGCAGGCGGGCCAGCTCGACCTGCAGCTTGCCCTCGTGGCTCTGTGCGCGGGCCGCGAAGATGTCGAGGATCAGCCCGGTGCGGTCGGCAACCGGCACGCCGAGGTGCCGCTCGAGGTTGCGCTGCTGCACGGGCGACAGGCTCTGGTCGAAGATGACCCCGTGCGCGCCCGTGCCCTGCACGATCTCGCGGATCTCGTCGGCTTTGCCCGAGCCCACGAAGAGCGCGGCGTCGGGCGTCTTGCGCCGCGCCGTGACGCGCGCCACGGGCTCGTCTCCCGCCGAGGCAGCCAGCAGCGCCAGCTCCTCGAGGCTGGGGTCGAAGCCCGACGCTCCGGCCACATCCACGCCTACGAGGACGGCTCTCGGCGGCGGCTCTACGGTCGGCTCGGATACGGCCAGGTTGCGGTTCAAATCGGAAGTGCCCGCTCGTTGGGTCGCAGGCGAGAACTCGGGCGGTTCAGCCCGACTCGCCTGGCTCGTTGGCGTGGAAGTTCACGGCGCGCCCGGGCACCACGGTGGAGATGGCGTGCTTGTAGACCATCTGCGTCACCGTGTTGCGCAGCAGCACCACGTACTGGTCGAAGGACTCGATGTGCCCTTGCAGCTTGATCCCGTTGACCAGGTAGATCGACACCGGGATGTGCTCCTTGCGCAGCAGATTGAGGAAAGGATCCTGCAGCAGCTGGCCTTTGTTGCTCACGATATGCTCCGTGATTGATGGGAAGACTCTGACGTTACCACATGGGGTTGGCCCTGCCGATTGCAAGGACAGCCCCGTGCAGGCGGCTCAATCGCGCTCGTCGAAGGGGTTGGAGGCCGAGCGCATCTGGATGCGCAGCGGCGTGCCCACCAGTGCGAAGTGCGCCCGGATGCGGCCTTCGAGGTAACGGCGGTACGAAGCCCCTACGTGGTCCAGCGACGTTCCGTGGACCACCACGACCGGGGGATTCATGCCGCCCTGGTGCGCATATCGGAGCTTGGGCCGGAAGCGCCCGGCGCGCGGCGGCTGCTGCTGCTCCACGGCCTCGTGCAGGAGCCGGGTCAGCACAGGCGTGGGGAGCTTTCGCGTGGCCGAAGCATGGGCAGCCTCGATGGCCGTCCAAAGCGGCCCGAGACCCTGGCGCTTGAGTGCAGAGATGTGCAACACCTGGGCAAAGGGCAGGAACGCCAGCCTCTGCTCGAGCTGGCGGGACAGCAATTCACGCGCATAACGGTCCAGCGCATCCCACTTGTTGACCGCCACCACCAGAGCTCGGCCCGATTCGACGACGTAGCCGGCGATGTGGGCGTCCTGGTCGCCCACGCCCTGGGTCGCGTCCAGCAGCAGCACCACGACGTGGGCCTCCGAGATGGCCTGCAGCGTCTTCACCACCGAGAACTTCTCGACAGCCTCGAACACGCGGCCCTTGCGCCGCAGCCCTGCAGTGTCCACCAGCTCGTAGCGCCGACCTGCGCGCTCGAAGGGGACGTGGATGGCGTCGCGCGTCGTGCCGGGCTGGTCGAAGGCCACCAGCCGCTCCTCGCCGAGCCAGGTGTTGATCAGCGTGGACTTCCCCGCGTTGGGGCGACCGGCCACTGCCAGCCGGATCGGTGCGTCGGGCCCAGGTCCGGTCTCGGCGTCGTCCTCCTCGTCCGGAGCGCCAAGGTCCTCCAGCACTGCCTGCGCCAGGCTGCGGATGCCTTGCCCGTGCGCCGAGGAAACGGGCATCGGCTCGCCAATACCCAGCTCATGGAACTCGGCCAGCGCGGGCGAATCCTGCATGCCCTCGGCCTTGTTGGCTGCGAGCACGACGCGCTTGCGCTCGGTGCGCAGGTAGCGCGCAATGTCGTGATCCTGCGCCGAGAGTCCGGCGCGCGCGTCCACCACGAAGATGACGGCATCCGCCTCGGCCACCGCCTGGCGCGTCTGGCGCGCCATCTCGCGCACGATGCCGGTGGAGCTGTCGGGCTCGAAACCACCGGTGTCGATGACGATGAATCGACGGTTGCCCAGCCGCGCCTGGCCATAGTGCCGGTCGCGGGTCAGGCCGGGGAGATCGGCGACGATCGCATCGCGGCTCTTCGTGAGCCGGTTGAACAGCGTCGACTTGCCCACGTTGGGCCTGCCGACGATCGCGATCACCGGCTGCATAGGCACCTGCCCACGCTATTGCGGCCTGAAGCCGAAGACCCCGCCGGCGCGCGTCACGACCACGAGAGTCGTGCCGGCCAGCGCAGGGGGGCCCACGACCGCCGAGCCATCGGTGGGCAAGCGCAGCAACGGCTCACCCGTGAGCTTGTCCAGGAAGTGCACGATGCCCTGCGCATCGCCGGCCACCGCGACCCGGCCGGCCACGGCGAAGCCGCCCAGTTCCCGGTACAGCAGCCGCTCGGAGGACCACAACGATCCGCCATCCAGCAGCTTCCACGCGGTGATCCGGTCGGAGGCATCGGCGGCCACCAGCACCTGATCGTCGCCGCCCACGGACTGCCATCCTCCCAGGGTGCGTGTCCACGCAGTCGTGCCCCGGTCGGCGTCGGCGCAACCGACCCCCGCCTGAAAGGCACGCGCGCACACCAGGTTGCCCACCCTGACCGCAGGCCCCACCAGATCGGCGAGCCGCTCGACCTCGTTGGCCCCACGCGGGTTGGCCAGCGCGGCCTCCCAGCGCACCGTGCCCCGCAGCGGATCCAAGCCAGTCAGGCGCGAGCCCTGCCCCACCAGGAGCGTGTCGCGAAACGCGGCCAGCACACTGGCCTGACCCAAGGTGAGCGCGTCGCTGGGCCGATCGAAGATCCACAGGCGCTGGCCGCCATCCGCATCGAAGGCGTGCACGACGCGGTTGACCATCATGACGAACACCCGCTCGCCGGCCACCAGGGGGGAAGTCACGACCCGCGCGGGGAGCCGGGCGCGCCAGCGCACCCGGCCCTCGTCGAGCACCACGAGTTCGTTGTCGCGCGTCACCACGGCTGCGCGCCGGCCATCGCTGCCCACGCCTGCGGCGATGCGGCTGCCCACGTTGGCCTCCCAGGCTGCCACGCCCGAGAGCGCATCGATGGCCCGGACGACCCCGCTGTCGCCGGCCACGAAGACGCGGCCTTCGCGAACGGCCGGCGTCAGAGGAAACGAGACCCGGTCGAGCTGGGCGCGCCAGACCTGTCTGCCGTCGATCTTGGGCGTCAGTTCCTGCAAGGGTGTGGGCTTGGGCTTGTCGCTGGCGCAGCCCACGGCGAGCAAGGCAGCGGCGGCGAGCATGCACGCCCGGCGAGTGGCCGCCCGAACCCAAGGGCCAGGCGTGGAGCTCACTTGGAGGCTCCCGAGGCCGGCGGCGCCGCTCCGAGCGCTGTCAGCTTGGCCTCCACGAGTCGCCGGTAGTCCAGAGACTCCGGCAGCTCCTTCCAAGCAGCCTGATAGGCGGTCACGGCGTCGGAGGCGCGGCCCTGAGCCGCCATGACGTCGCCACGGCGATCCGCTCCCAGGGCAGCAAAGGCGCCCAGCTTCGAGGCATCGAGCTGCGCCAGGGCCTCGTCGTACTTCTTCGCGTCCATCAGGAGACCGGCCAGTCGCAGCCGCGCCAGGGCGGCCAGATCCTCATTGCCGCCCTTGTCGGCCACCCATGAAAGGGTGGCTCGCGCATCGTCGGGCTTGCCCTTGTCGAGCTGCGCCTTGGCGGCGACGAGCCCACCCTGCTGGGCGTAGACCGTGCTCGGATAACGGTCCTTGAGGTCGGCGAACACGCGGGCCGCCTTGTCGACATCGGCGGCCGCGGCGGCACGATCGAGTTCGTCGAACATCGCGCCCGCCTGCTCGGCCTGCTTGCGCTGGTAGAGCTGCCAGCCGTTCCAGGCCGCGAAGGCGCCCAGCACCAGGATCAGCACCCAGGTGATGAGGTTGCCGTAGCGCTGCCAGAACGCCTTCAGGGCGTCGACTTGTTCCTGCTCTTGCAGGTCGAGGGAGGTGGCCATGTGTCGAGCTTTCGGGAATCGGCGATTATGCTTCGCGCAACTCGTGCGCCCACTGCGCCGGGTTGCCCAAAGGCCGCAGCGTCTGTTGGGCGCCGGGCTGGCGCAACGGCTTGACGCCGACCTGTCCGGCCTGTCGCTCCGTCTCCCCCAGGACAAGCGCAAACCGGGCGCCGCTCGCGTCGGCACGCCGGAACTGGCTCTTCATGCTGCCGGGGCCGTCAGCGCCACCCGCGTGCAGCACCACGCACAGGCCCGTCGCACGCAGCTCCTCGGCCAGGGCCGTGGCCGCCGGCAGGTCGTGTGCGTCGGCCACGACACAGTAGGCGTCGGGTACCTGCGCAGGTGCCTGCAGGCCCGTCTCGGCCAGCAACTCGAGCACGCGCTCGATCCCCAGACCCCAGCCGATGCCCGGGGCGGGACGTCCGCCGAGCATCTCCACGAGCGTGTCGTAGCGCCCGCCCCCGCATAGCGTGCCCTGCGCACCCAGGCGATCCGTGACCCACTCGAACACGGTGAGGTTGTAGTAGTCCATGCCGCGCACCAGACGCGGGTTCAGCTCGTAGCGCTGGCCCGCACGCTCCAGAATCGAGCACACGGTCTCGAAGTGGCGCAGCGACGCCTCTCCCAGGTAGTCCATCAGGCGCGGCGCGGCCTCGACCACCTCCCGCAGGGCCGGGTTCTTGGTGTCCAGGATGCGCAGCGGGTTGGTATGCAGACGCCGGCGCGCATCCGCGTCCAGGATGTCCTGGTTCCGCTCGAAGTGGGCGATGAGGGCTGCGCGATGGGCGTGGCGCTCCTGCAACTGGCCCAGGCTGTTGAGCTGGAGCTGTACGCCCTCCAGCCCCAGTTCGCGCCACAGCGCGCGCACCATCAGGATCACCTCCGCGTCCACCTCCGGCCCCGGAAAGCCCAGGGCCTCGACGCCCACCTGGTGGAACTGGCGGTAGCGCCCGCGCTGCGGCCGCTCGTGGCGGAACATCGGTCCGACGTAGAACAGACGCTTGCCGCCGTCGTAGAGCAGGTTGTGCTCGATGGCCGCGCGAACCACGCCGGCGGTGTTCTCCGGCCGCAGCGTCAGGGCATCGCCATTCAGGCTGTCGGTGAAGGAGTACATCTCCTTCTCGACGATGTCGGTGACCTCCCCGAGCCCGCGCACGAAGAGCGCGGTGGGCTCGACGATGGGCGTGCGCACCTGACGGTAGCCATACCGACTCATGACTCGGCAGACGGCCTCCTCGAACCACTCCCACTGCCGGGACGCCGGCGGCAGGATGTCGTTCATTCCCTTGACCGCGCGCAGCGCGGGTTTGGCGGGCGCCTGCGCCCCCTTCGATTCGGACATGGTCGATCGGCGCCTGTGCGCCGTGTCTGGTTCGGTGCGTGGAACTCGGGGGCCGCGCCTTCAGGCCTGGGCCGTGGCGCCCCCGAAGCGCTGCTCGATGTAGCGTTCGACGATCTGGTGGAACTCGTGCGCGATGCCCTCACCGCGCAACGTCATCGCCTTCTCGCCGTCGATGAAGACGGGGGCGGCCGGGGTCTCGCCCGTACCTGGCAAGCTGATGCCGATGTCGGCATGCTTGCTTTCCCCAGGACCGTTGACGATGCAGCCCATCACCGCCACCTTCAGTGTCTCGACGCCCGGGTAGCGGGCCTTCCACACCGGCATCATCGCCCGCAGGTGGTCATCGATCTGCTTGGCGAGCTCCTGGAAGGTCGTGCTCGTGGTGCGGCCGCAGCCCGGACAGGCGGTGACGCTCGGGTTGAAGACACGCAGACCGAGGGACTGCAGGATCTCGAGGGCGACCAGGACCTCCTGCGTGCGCGACTCCCCCGGCTGGGGCGTCAGGCTCACGCGGATGGTGTCCCCGATCCCTTCCTCGAGCAGCACGGCCAGGGCGGTGGCCGAGGCCACGGTCCCCTTGGTGCCCATGCCGGCCTCGGTCAGGCCCAGGTGCAGCGCGTACTCGCAGCGGCGGGCCAGTTCCCGGTAGACCGTGATCAGGTCCTGCACACCGCTGACCTTGCAGCTCAGGATGATGCGGTCGGCACCCAGTCCCAGGTCACGCGCCTCCTGGGCGGATTGCAGGGCCGAATGCACGAGCGCCTGGTACATCACCTGCTTCGCTGTCCAGGGCTCGGCCCGCGACCCGTTCTCGTCCATCATGGACGCCAGCAGCTCCTGGTCGAGGCTGCCCCAGTTGACCCCGATACGAACTGGCTTGTCGTGCCGCATCGCGGCCTCGATCATCTGGGCAAACTGCTGGTCACGCTTGCGACCCTTGCCGACATTGCCCGGATTGATGCGGTACTTGCTCAGCGCCTGCGCACAGGCCGGGTACTGGGTGAGCAGGGTGTGGCCGTTGTAGTGGAAGTCGCCCACCAGCGGCACGTCGATTCCCATGCGGTCGAGCTGGTCGCGGATGTGCGGCACGGCCTGCGCGGCCTCGGGCGTGTTGACCGTGATGCGCACGACTTCGGAGCCTGCCTGCGCCAACTCCTTCACCTGGATGGCGGTCTCGATGACATCCACGGTGTCGGTGTTGGTCATCGACTGCACCCGCACGGGGGCGTCGCCCCCCATCGTCACCACTCGCGAGCCCCAGACCACTGGAACCTGCAGGGACCGACGCGGCGCCGGTGCGGCGGGCTCGATGAAGGAGTGCGAAGCGTGCATGGACATGAGGCCTTCAGCGAAGTTCGATGCGCGCCACATTCTCGCGCGACACGCGCGCCAGGTCGATGGGCTGCCCCCCCAGCCTGACGAGTGTTCCCGCCGCGTTGCCCACCGTCAGGGTGCCAGGCGTGGGGGCGCGCAACTCGATCCCCTCGCCTGCGGCCAGCATTCGCTGCAACGCCACCTGACCCTGCGCGTCGCGGATCTCGATCCAGGACGCCTGGGTTGCGGAGATCAGGAGCGACGGTGAGGCCGCACTCGCGCTGGCCCCGGCAGCCAAGGGCAAGGCTGCCGTGACCGCAGGCGGCAGCCCGGAGGTGGGCGCAGACGAAGCGGGCAGCGCAGGTGGCGCCGCAGGAGCAGCCTCCCCCGACCCCGTCGGCAACGCGCGCGGCGGCGGTTCGACCTGACCGTTCAGGAACCACCACACGCCCAGAGCCAGCACGAGCCCCAGGGCGACGATCGAAAGACGATGGCGACGCCGCTGCGGCGCCGACCCCGCCGGCCGGTCCCGGAAGGGCTGGTCCAGGCCCTCGTCGAGCGACTCGAGCCTGGGCTGGGATGCCGCAGGCAGGCTGCGCATCACCGGTTCAGGATCGATACCGAGCGCCCGGCTCACCGTGTGCGCCAGCGCACGCGCATAGGCGGCATCGGGAAGTTCGTTCCAGCGGTCGGCCTCCATCGCCTCCAGTCTGGCTGGCGCGACCTTGAGGGACGCCGACAGGGCAGTCAGGTGCACACCGCGGGCCTGCCGGGCCTCGCGCAGCAGCGTACCGGCGGTGGGGCCCAGCTGGCGGTTGTCCTGCGACGGCTCACTCATCGAAACGCCCCTTCTCCCACAACAGCGCCTCGCGCGACTGGGGGAAGCGCCTGACCAGTTCCTGCCCGAGCCTGTCGCGAGCTGCCGCATGCCCGCTGCGGTGCTCGACGCGGGCGGCCAGCCACAGCGACTGCGCGTTGCCCTGATCCGGCTGCGAGTGGACCCTTCTCAGGTAGAAACGGGCCCGGTCCCACTCCCCGCGGCGATACAGGACATCTGCCAGGTTGAGCGCCAGCGCCAGGTTGCCCGGATCACTCTCGAAGGCTGCACTCAGCACCCGCTCGGCATCTGCCAGCTGTCCCGCGCGCGACAGGCACACGCCCCTGGCCAGCTGGGTGCGGCCCGCCTCCCGCAGCCCCTGCAGGGCCAGCACCTGCCGGAACAGCGCATCGGCCTCGGCGAAGCGCGACTGGTTGCACAGGAACCAGCCGTAGTTGTGGAGCACGTCCGCGTCGCCCGGGGCGACCTGCTGGGCCCGGCGGAAGCTCTCCTCGGCCAGCTTCGCCTCTCCCATCGCCGCATAGACGAGGCCGCGCAGGTTCAGCGCCTCGGGGAGGTCGGGTCGCGCGGCCAGTGCAAGCTTGACCTCGTCGAGGGCAACCGCGTTCTGGCCACGGCTGAAGTAGGCGCCGGCCAGCTCGAGCCGCACCCGCGCCAGACGCTCGGTCTCGCTCTGGTCGGAGAGCGTCGGCAGGTCTCTCGCAGGTGAGCCGGGGGGGCTGCCGCAGCCCGCCGCGAGTGCCGCCAGCGCGAGCCCGGCGGCCCAGGCAGCAGGCCTCACGAGGCCGCTCCTGCTGCCGCCACCACTCGAACCGGGACACGCCGCAGTCGCTCGTGAACCTCGGTGCGGTCCTGCACCTCGCCTGCCAGCTGACCGCACGCCGCGTCGATGTCGTCTCCGCGGGTCTTGCGAACCGTGGTGACGATACCGGCCTGCGCCAGGACCTGCGCAAAGGCCTGCACGCGGGGCATGGGGGAACGCTGCAACCCGGAGGCCGGGAAGGGGTTGAACGGAATCAGGTTGAACTTGCAGGCCACCGGTTCGCGCGTGGCGGCCGTCTCGCCCCGCACCAGCCGGACGAGCGCACGCGCCTGTTCCAGCGAGTCGTTGACGCCATCGAGCATGCAGTACTCGAAGGTGATGAAGTCCCGCGGGGCCGCACGCAGGTAGCGGCGGCAGGCGGCCAGGAGCTCTGCCAGGGGGTACTTCCGGTTCAGGGGCACCAGCGCGTCGCGCAGCGCATCGTCCGGGGCATGCAAGGACACCGCCAGCGCAACCGGGCAGTCATCGGCCAGCCGGTCGATCATCGGCACGACGCCTGAGGTCGAGACCGTCACACGCCGGCGCGACAGCCCGTATCCATGGTCGTCGAGCATCGTGCGCAGCGCCGGCACGAGTGCGCCGTAGTTCTGCAGCGGCTCGCCCATGCCCATCATCACCACGTTGTCGATCGCGCGCTCGCCCCCACGCTTGGCCAGCCGCTGTCGCAGGCGGTGCTCGGCGAACCAGAGCTGCGCGACGATCTCGCCCGTGGACAGGTTGCGGCTGAACCCCTGGTGGCCGGTGGAGCAGAAGCGGCAGCCGATCGCGCAACCCGCCTGGGAGCTCACGCAAAGCGTGCCACGGTCACTCTCCGGGATGAAGACCGTCTCCACGGCGTTGCCCTGGCCGACGTCGAAGAGCCACTTGACCGTTCCGTCAGCTGACACGTGCTCGGCCAGAGGCTCCAGCGCCCTGACCGTCGCGCTGCCGGCGAGCTTGTCCCGAAGCGGACGCGCCAGATCGGTCATCCGGTCGAAGGAGGACTCACCCTTCTGGTGGATCCAGCGGTGCAGTTGCACCGCCCGGAAACGCTTCTCACCCAACGCCGCGCAGTGGGTCACCAGCCCTTCGAGATCCAGGTCGAGCAGGTTGACCACGGGCGCGGGCGTCGCTGTCAGCGGCTGTATGTGTTCATGCCGGGGAAGAAGAAGGCGATCTCCACGGCTGCGGTGTCCGGCCCGTCCGAGCCATGGACCGCGTTGGCGTCGATGCTGTCCGCAAAGTCGGCACGGATCGTGCCCTTGTCTGCCTTGCGGGGATCGGTCGCGCCCATCAGTTCGCGGTTGCGGGCGATCGCGTTCTCCCCTTCGAGCACCTGAACCATGACGGGCCCGGAGATCATGAACTTCACCAGGTCGGCGAAGAAGGGACGCGCCTTGTGCACGGCGTAGAAGGCCTCCGCCTCGGCCTGCGACAGCCACATCATGCGGGCGGCGGCGATGCGCAGACCGGCTGACTCGAAGCGGCTGTAGATCTGCCCGATGACGTTCTTGGCCACGGCATCGGGCTTGATGATCGAGAGGGTGCGTTCGACGGCCATTTGAAGACGACTCCTGGTGCGATGTGAAATCAACCCAGCATTCTATTGCGGCTGCGGGGCTCGGGCCCTCGCGCAGTGGGGGCTTCGGTTCAGCGCTTGCCTCCACGGCGGCCGCCCTTGCCGCCGCCGCGACCCTTCTGGTGCACGGCGTCCGCGCCGATGTAACCCACTGAGGTGCGCATCGGGTCGGGTTGCCGCTCGGCTCCCGGCGCGGCCCCGGCGGAACGGCCGGGCTTGCCGCGGCGAGGGCCACCCGGCTTGCCCCCAGGCTTCGCGCCCGCCTTGGGGCCGCCCGCCTTTGTGCCCGGTTGGGCGAAACGGCGGTCGTAGGTCTGCACGAGCGGGTTCGGGATCGGCCCATCCTCGTCGACCTCGCGGCGCGGTTGCCTCTCGGCCTGGATCGCACGCTTGTCGTAGGTCTGCATCAGGGGATTGGGAATGGGGCCGTCGTCCCCGTATTCGCGCGACTTGCGAGACTGCGACAGAGCCCGGCGGTCGTAGGTCTGAACGAGCGGGTTCGGAATGGGGCCGATCGGCTCCTCCTCGTCACCGTCGAATCCTTCGGGCGCGCCGGAAGGCAGCGGTGCCGCCTGCGGGTCGTAGCGTCCCTCGGCTCCGCGGCGGCCACGTCGCCCGCGACGACCCTCTCGACCCTCTCGACCCTCTCGACCCTCTCGACCCTCTCGACCCTCGCCCCGCCCTTGCGCCCGGGACGAACCGCCCGGCGCCCCGGGTCCCTGCTGCGGTCGCGCCAGGCCGGTGGCCTCGCGCAAGGCCTTGACGTCCTCGGGGCTCAGGTCGACCCAGGCTCCGCGCCTGAGGCCACGCGGCAGCACCACGGAGCCGTAGCGGATGCGGATCAGGCGGCTGACGGCGTGTCCTGCCGCCTCGAACAGCTTGCGCACCTCGCGGTTGCGTCCCTCGGCGATGACCACGCGATACCAATGGTTCGCACCCTCTCCCCCGCCATCGACGATGCTCAGGAACGCGGCCTTCTGACCATCGATTTCCACGCCCTCCAGCAAGCGCTGGCGGCCCTCGTCGGAGAGCAGGCCGAGCACGCGGACCGCATACTCGCGCTCCACGCCAAAGCGCGGGTGCATGAGCCGGTTGGCGAGGTCGCCCGAGTTCGTGAAGAGCAGCAGCCCCTCGGTGTTGATGTCGAGTCTGCCGACGGACTGCCACTTGCCGTGCGGCAACCTGGGCAGCCGGCGGAAGACGGTCGGCCGAGCCTGCGGGTCGTCGTGGGTCACGACCTCGCCCACCGGCTTGTGATAAGCCAGCACGCGCGCCGTGGCAGGAGCGATGCGCAGCTTCACCGGCCTGCCGTCGATCGCCACGCGGTCCCCGTGCGAGACCCTCTGCCCCGTGTGTGCGGGCTCGCCGTTGACCGTGACGCGACCCTGGGCGATCATCTGCTCGAGGTCACGCCGAGAGCCCAGGCCGGACTGGGCCAGCACCTTGTGGAGCTTGGGCGCGTCCGCCTCGGGCTCGAGCACGCGGCGCGGGGGCATCCCCGGCGCAGCGGCAGGCGCCGCCTCAGGCTCGGCACCGCCAAGGGCGGACTCGTCCTCCTCCGGCGTGATTTCCCCTTCCTCGGGCGTGGCCATGCCCGCTCCAGAAGTTCCTTCCGGCGGCGCGATCCGGGCCTGCACGGAATCCGGCATCGGCTCGGTCGCAACAGGCTCCTGCTGCAGCCCGTCGCCCAAGGGCAGGACTTCGGGCTGCCCTGTGGAGGCGCCCTCCCAATTGGTGTCGTAGGCGCCGGACAGGACGTCGTCGAACAGCACCGCCGGATCGCCGTCCAGTGGCAGCGAGACGGCGCCCGCGTCGGCCGATGCCTCGACAGGGGTCGAGTCAGCGCCGGCTTCGCGGTTGCGCTTTCCACGGCGTCGGTTGCGCCGGCGCCGGCGTCCGTCGCGCGGCCCATCCTCGCCACCTGCCTCGGCAGCTTCGCTCGATCGCCCCGCATCAGGCCCGGCCAGGGCGGGCTCATCCGCGGCAGCTTCGGCCGTCTCGCGGCCGCCCGACTCCACCGCAGCGGAAGCGCCGTCGTCCGACGGTGCAGACGCAGCGGGGGCCGCACGGGGAGAACGGCGACGGCGCGGGGCGCGAGGTGCCGCCTCGGGGTTGGGCGGGGCCCCGCCAGGCGGCATCTCGGGGGTATCGGGATCGTCAGCGCTCATCGTGAGGGGGCTCTGCTGGGGAAGTCGGCTCGGAGGGGAAGAACTCCCGGCTGAGGGGGGAGACCGCCAGCTCGGAAGAAGGAGGAGGCCCGTCGGACACCGCGTCGGCAGCCGGATAGGCCTCGGTTGCCACGGGTGGCGCCTGGCCACCCTCGGTCTGCGCGGGGCCCGCTGGTGCGAGCTCCAGGGAAACCTGCAGGGCATCGGATCCCGCCCCAGCCATCGAGGCCTCCAGGCGCGAGAAGGCGGCGGGATCGCCCGCCGCTTCCAGAGGGGGCAATTCCTCGAGGCTGCGCAGACCCAGGTCGTCGAGGAACTGGCGCGTGGTCGCGTACAGGGCTGGCCGGCCCGGGGATTCCCGGAAGCCGATCGCCTCGATCCAGCCGCGGTCCTCCAACTGCTTGACGATCTGCGTCGTCACGGTGACGCCGCGGATGTCCTCGATGTCGCCGCGCGTGACCGGTTGCCGGTAGGCGATGATGGCCAGCGTCTCCAGCACGGCCCGCGAGTAGCGGGGCGGCTTCTCGGGGTGGAGACGGTCCAGGTAGACCCGCATCTGCGGCCGGCTCTGGAACCGCCAGCCGCCTGCCAGGCAGACCAGTTCCACGCCCCTGCCCTGCCAGTCACGCGCCAGTTCGTCCAGCAGCAGGCGGATCGTGTCCGGTCCGACCTGTTCGTCGAAGAGCTGCCTCAGATCGCGCAGGGGCAGCGGGGCCACCGCGCAGATCAATGCGGTCTCGAGGACGATCTTGGCCTCGACAGTGTTCATCGGAACCCTTGGATTGGCGCCGCCGCGGGGCAGGCTGGCCTGGTTGGATCCATGCAAAGACAGGTGGGAGCTGGGAGCCCCGAGGGTCGGCCGTCGACCGTGCGGCACCGCTCCTGCGTCATCCTGCACCGTCGCGGAAACGCGGCAAGAGCCGCCTGGATGCTGCGCCGCGGCAGCCGGGCTGCCCTTCGGAGGCAGGCAAAGGGCTGGGGGCGTTTTCGTGATTGTAGCCGGCCCCGCGGGCCAGTCACGGGCGGACTCGGCCCTTCGACACCTGATCCCACGCCGCGGCCAGGTCGGCAGGCAGCGGGCTGCAGAAGGACAAACGCTCGCCGCTGGCGGGGTGCACGAACGCCAGGCGATGTGCATGCAAGGCCTGGCGGGTCAGTCCGAGCGCGGGCCTTCCCCCGTACAGCGCATCGGCCAGCAACGGGTGGCCCCGGTAGGCCGCGTGCACGCGGATCTGGTGCGTGCGTCCGGTGTGGAGCAGGCAGCGCAGCGCACTTGCTCCGCCCGCGTGGCCGAGCGGCTCGACGTCGGTGCGCGCGGGCCGGCCACCCGAGACCACGGCCATCCGCACGCGCGACACCGGGTCGCGCCCGACTGGCGCTTCGATCCGCTCGGCTGCCGGCCAGTCGCCGTGCACGAGCGCCAGGTACTCGCGCTGCACCTCACGCGCGGCGATGGCGCGCACCAGTGCCGTGACGGCCCGCAACGAGCGTGCGACCACCATCAGGCCCGAGGTGTCCTTGTCCAGCCGATGCACGATCCCGGCCCTCGGCAGGCCGGCACTGGATGGGTCCCGGTGAAGCAGCCCGTTGAGCAGCGTGCCCGACCAGTTGCCAGCACCCGGATGCACCACCAGACCAGCCCGCTTGTCGACCACGTAGACGTGCTCGTCCTCGTGCACGATGTCCAAGCGCACGGGCTCTGGCCGAAACGCCAGGGACTGCTGGGTAGGCACCAGCTCGATGCGCACCCTCTGCCCCGCTCGCAGCCGATGCGACGAGGACGTCACGGCCCGGCCGTCGATGCTGGCGTGGCCGGCCTCGACCAGCTGCTGGAGGTAGCTGCGCGAGAACTCGGGGGCCAGAGCCGTCAGGGCCTTGTCCAGCCGCATGCCGTGCCAGACCGGCTCCGCCACGGTCTCCCGCGATTCGGGCGCGGATTCACCACCCGGCTCGTCGGCTTCCCAGCCCGCCTCCTGCGACTCGTCGAGGAGGGGCTCCCTATAATCTTTCGGATGCGTCAAATAGACCCGGGCTGCGGCAGCCCACCTCGTGTGAAAAGATCCTGGCACCTTGCTGCCGTCGGCCTGGCCGCCGCCATCGCGCTGGCCGCCTGCGGATCTTCGCCCCAGCGCGACGCCGCGGGCGGAGAGAACCTCGAGAAATTGTATGCAGAGGCGAAGTCGGATCTGGCCGGCGGTGCCTGGGACCGGGCCATCAAGACGCTCGAGAGGATCGACGCCCGGGCCACGGGCACCCTTCTCGGGCAACAGGCGCTTCTCGATCTGGCCTATGCCCAGTGGAAGTCGGGCGAGCGCACCACCGGACTTTCGACCGTGGACCGGTTCATCAAGCTGCACCCGTCCAGCCCCGCCTTCGACTATGCGCTGTACCTGCGCGGCCTGATGAACTTCAGCGACGGAACCGGCCTGCTGGGGCGGCTCTCGGGCCAGTCGGTCGCCGAGCGGGATCAACGCGCTTCACGCGATGCGTGGCAGGCCTTCAACCAGCTGGTCACCCAGTACCCCGCCTCACGCTATGCGCAGGACGCTCGGTTCCGCATGGACTACATCGTCAACGCGTTGGCGGAACACGAGGTCAGCGTCGCGCGCTACTACTTCAGGCGCGGCGTGTATCTCGCGGCGGCCAATCGCGCGCGCCAGGCCGTGACCGAGTTCGACCGTGCCCCTGCCGCGGAGGAAGGGCTCGCGATCATGGCCGAGAGCTACGATCGCCTCGGGCTGAACGATCTGCGCGATGCGGCTCAGCGCGTCCTGCGCACGAACTTCCCGCAAAGCCGATTCCTGCCTTCGGCCAGTGCGTCCAGCCAGGGGCGGCCCTGGTGGCGCTTCTGGTAGGCGGCACTGGAGGGCCTACCACCGGTTCAAGACGGCCCGTGTCGGGCCGCCAGTGCCTGCAACCAGGCACTGGCTTGCTCCTGGCTGTCCAGCCTGTGCATGGGCGGCAGCGCCGCCAGCAACCTCCTGCCATAGCCCATGCGCAGCAGGCGCGGGTCGCACACCACGAGCAACCCCTCGTCGCCTTCGGTGCGGATGAGGCGACCGCCGCCTTGCTTGAGCGCCACTGCAGCCTCGGCCACGAAGACTTCCTGGAACGCATCGCCGCCACGCGCCTGCACCTGGCGGCCTCGGGCCTCCACCAGGGGATCGTTCGGTGGAGGAAATGGCAGCTTGTCGATCAGCACGCACTGCAGCGCATCTCCCGGCACATCGATCCCCTCCCAGAAGCTCTGCGATCCCAGCAGCAGGCGACCCCGCCCCTGGCCGAAGCGCTGCATCAGGGCGCGCCGAGGCTGCTCACCCTGCACCAGCACCTCGATGGGCGGATGGACACCCTGCAGGGCCTCGCGCACCAGTCGCGCGATGAGCGGCAACACCCTCAGGGTGGTTGTCAGCACGAAAGTACGGCCGCCGAGCACGGCGGCACACTGCGCCGCCAGCCCTGCCACCGCTGCGGGGTGCTCAGGGGCGGAGGGCTGGGCGAAGGACGCGGGCACCCAGAGCCGGGCCTGGGCCGGGTAGTCGAAGGGGCTGCCCACGCGCAGCACGGCGGCGTCGGCGAGGCCGGTGCGCGAGACGAACCAGCTGAGAGCATCGTCGTCACCGAGCGTGGCGGAGGTGAAGACCCAGGCCTGCTGAACGCGTGCGCGCTGCTCGGCCAGCGTCTTCGAGATGTCCAGCGGCGACTCGACGAATCGGACGAACTGAGCCCCGACCTCGACCCATCGGACCCGATCGGATTCGGGCTCACGCAGGAACCCGGCGCAGGCTGCCTGCACACCGGCGATGCGCTCATCCAGGCGCCGCAGTTCCGGATGCACGTCGGCCACGGCCTCGAGCGCCAGGCGAACCTCGTCCGTGGCCTGTCGCACGCCCTCCAGGGCCACGGGGACGCCGTCGAGGCGGGCCACCTCGCGCCAAGGCAGCCGCTGGCCTGCGCCCCCTGCGCGCCCGCCACCCCCGAGGGACAACCGCAGTTCGCGGCCGCTGTGCTCGAGCCGGGCGGCCAGCTCGCTCCAGGGGCGAAGCCCGCGCGCCTCGCGCAATCCGGTGGCCAGCAGGTCGCGGGCCAGGTCGATCAGCTGTGCCGTCCCCAGGGCCGTACCGAGGAAGCCGAGCCCAGCCTCGACGAGCTGGTGTGCCTCGTCGAAGATGGCCGCGTCCACAGTCGGGAGGAGCTCGGCCATGCCCGTCTCCCGCAGCGTCAGGTCGGCGAAGAAGAGATGGTGGTTGACCACCACCAGGTCGGCTGCCATCGCCTCCCGACGGGCCCGCACGATGTGGCAACGGCCGAAGTCCGGGCACTCGCTTCCGAGGCAGTTCTCGCGTGTGGAGGTGACGATCGGCACGACAGGCGAGGCGTCGTCCAGGCCCGGCAGTTCGGCCAGGTCGCCCGTCGCTGTCTGGGCGGCCCAGGCCTCTATGCGGCCCAGCAGCAGGAGAGAGGCACGGTCCTGCCACTGCGCGCGGCTGCGGGCCTGGCCGAGGCGGTACAGGCACAGGTAGCTCGACCGCCCCTTGAGCAGTGCCAGGCGGGCGGGCAAACCGAGCGACTGCACGAGCCTGGGCAGGTCGCGCAGGAAGAGCTGGTCCTGCAGGCTCTTGGTGGCCGTGCTCACGAGTGCGCGACGACCGGACAACAGCAGGGGCACGAGGTAGGCGAAGGTCTTGCCGATGCCCGTGCCGGCCTCGGCCACCAGCACGCTGCGCGCCTCGATCGCTTCGGCCACGCTGCGTGCCATGCGCTGCTGCGCCGCACGCGGGCGAAAGCCTGGCTCGGCGCGAGCGATGGGGCCGCCCGGCAGGAAGGCAGCGTCGACGGCCTCGGCCAGATTCATGGGGTCGCTCAAGCAGGTTCCGGCGGCTCGAGCAACCGCTCCAGGAAGCTGATGCGGTCACGCAGCTGGAGCCGACGCTTCTTGAGCCGGCGCAGCGCCAGTTCGTCCACCGTGCCGCCCGAGCCCGCAGCGTCGATCAGGAGATCCAGATCCGCATGCGCCATGCGCAGCTCGATGAGCTCGCGGGCCGGAGAGTGCAGGTTGTCATCCATCTCGAGGTGCGGCCCCGGCCTGCGCCACCTGCGCAGCCGACGCCCGAGTTTATAGTCCCGGCCATGAGCGTCGTGCTGAAGAAGTTCAGGTTGTCCGCTGCCACAGGCACCCACCAGGGTGACCGAGCCTACCAGCAGGATCAGGTCACGATCCTGCGTCATCCGCGCGTGCCGGCGTGCCTGCTGGCGATCGTGGCCGACGGCATGGGGGGCAAGAGTGGCGGGCGCAAGGCAGCCGACCAGGTGGTGCTGACCTGCGGACAGATCTTCGAACGCTTCCTGCCCGAATCCGACGACCCGGCCGAGCTGCTGCGACAGCTGGTCAGCGAGTCGCACCTGATGATCAAGCTGACAGCCATCTCTTCGGAGGAGGAGCCCCACAGCACCCTGGCTGCATTCCTCGTGCTCCCCGGGCCCACATGCTGGGCCGTGCATGCCGGCGACTCGCGCGTCTACCACTTCAAGGGCTCGACGATGGCCTGGCGCAGCCTGGACCACTCCTACGTCCAGCAGCTCATCGAGCAGGGCAAGCTGACCGAGGAGACCGCCCGCAGCCACCCGCAGTCGAACCTGCTGACCGGGTGCCTCGGTGCCTCGCAGGATCCGCCCGTCTCGATACGTGAGATCGGCCCCTTGGGCGTAGGCGACACCCTGCTGGCCAGCAGCGACGGGCTGTGGGGCTACTTCAGCGAGCGCGAGCTCGGCGCCACGGTTCAGCTCGCCACGCCGAGCGAGGCCTGCGAGATCCTGATCGGCCGGGCCCGACACCGCGCCCGCGGGGGTGGCGACAACCTCTCGCTTGCCGTGGTGCGCGTCGAGGCGTTGTAGCCGAGCCCGGCAAGCGCTGCGGCCAGGCACCTGCTCAGGTCAGCCGCGTGTCGACGTCGCGGCGACCACTGGTGAGGAAGGCGGCCGACTGCATCTCCTGCAACCGCGAGACCGTGCGCGGGAACTCGTGCGCCAGCGGGCCCTCGACGTACAGCTCGTCGGCCGGACACTCGGCCGACAGCACCAGCCTGACCCGACGGTCGTAGAGAACGTCCACGAGCCAGGTGAAGCGGCGCGCTTCGCTGGCCAGCCGGGGCGACATGCGCGGCACGCCGGACAGCAGCACGGTGTGGAACCGCGAGGCGATCTCGAGATAGTCGTGATGCGAGCGCGGCCCGCCGCACAGTGCCTTGAAGTCGAACCAGACCACTCCGCCCGCGCGGCGCCTGGCCGGCACGGTGCGCTGCTCGATCGCCAGCGCAGGGTGCTCCTCCTCGCGGGCGTCGGCGAGCTGGGCGAAGGCCTGTGCCAGCTGCGCTTCTGCCTGTTCACCGAGCGGCCAGTGGTAGGTCTGGACATGCTCGAGCACCCGCTGGCGGTAGTCATGGCCGGCATCGACATTGACGACCTCGAGCTGTCGCTGCAGCAGTTCGATGGCCGGCAGGATGCGGTCGCGATGCAGGCCGTTCGGGTACAGGCCGTCGGGGCGGAAGTTCGAGGTCGTGACGATGCTCACCCGGTTGGCGAAGAGCGCCTCGAGCAAGCGATGCAGGATCATCGCATCGGTGACATCGGCCACGTGGAACTCGTCGAAGCAGATGAGCCGGAAACGCGCCGCGATGCGCCGTCCGAGCTCATCGAGCGGGTTGACGGTACCCTTGAGCTCGTGCAGCTCGCGGTGCACCTCCCGCATGAACTCGTGGAAGTGCAGCCGCGTCTTGCGCCGCAGCGGCACGCTGTGGAAGAAGACATCCATCAGGAAGCTCTTGCCACGCCCGACTCCGCCCCACATGTAGACGCCGCGAGGAATCGGAGGGCGCACGAGCATCCGGGTGACCGCGTTGGAACGCCGCTCCTTGTAGGCGATCCACTCGTTTTCGCAGCGCTCCAGTGCGTCGATCGCGCGCAGCTGGGCGGGATCGCTCGAGTAGCCGCGCTCGGCCAGCGCGGCCTCGTAGGCAGCCCTTACGCCCACTAGAAGTTCAGCGTGCGCTTGTCCACCGCCAGCGCCGCCTCCTTCGTCGCCTCCGACAGGGAAGGATGGGCATGGCAGATGCGCGCGATGTCCTCGCTGCTGGCCCGGAAGGCCATCGCCACCACGGCCTCGGAGATCAGCTCGCTGGCCATGGGGCCGACGATGTGCACGCCCAGGATCTCATCGGTGGCGGCATCGGCCAGGAACTTGACCATGCCGGTGGTGTCCCCGAGCGCACGTGCTCGCCCGTTGGCCAGGAACGGGAAGGTGCCGGCCTTGTAGGCGCGGCCCTGCGCCTTGAGCTGCTGCTCGGTGCGCCCGACCCACGCGATCTCGGGGCTGGTGTAGATGACCCACGGGATGATGTCGAAATCGACATGCCCGTGCTGGCCGGCGATGCGCTCGGCCACGGCCACGCCCTCCTCCTCGGCCTTGTGCGCCAGCATCGGGCCGCGCACAACGTCTCCCACCGCCCACACGCCAGGCAGGTTCGTGCGGCAGTCGTCGTCGACCACCACGGCGCCACGCTCGTCGAGCTGCAGGCCCACGCCCGCAGCACCCAGGCCCTCGGTGTTGGGCACCCGCCCGATCGAGACGATCAGCCGCTCCACCTCGAGCGTGTGCGCCGCGCCCTTGGCATCCGTCCACGCCACGCGCACGCCATCGGCCGAGGTGGTCACCTCGCCCACCTTCACGCCCAGCTCGATATGAAGGCCCTGCTTCGTGAAGGCCTTGTGCGCCTCCTTGGCGATGGTCTCGTCCACGGCCGGCAGGAAGGCCGGCATGGCCTCGAGCACCGTGACCTGCGACCCCAGCCGACGCCACACCGACCCCATCTCCAGGCCGATCACGCCCGAGCCGATCATGCCCATCGCGCGGGGCACCGTGCCCAGGCGAAGGGCGCCGTCGTTGCTGAGCACGCGCTCCTCGTCGAAGGGCAGGCCCGGCAATGCACGCGCCCGCGAGCCCGTGGCGACAATCACCTGCCGGCCCACCAGGGTCTCGGTGCCCGAGCCGGCGACCGCAACCTCCCAGCCGCCTTCAGTGGCCTTCACGAGCGAGCCGCGGCCATGGAAGAAGCTCACCTTGTTCTTCTTGAAGAGGTAGAGGATGCCGTCGTTGTTCTGCTTCACGACGGCATCCTTGCGGCCGATCATCCGTGCCACGTCCAGGCTCAGCCCGGCCACGCCGATGCCGTGCTCGGCGAAGTGCAGCGCCGCGTGCTCGTAATGCTCGCTGGACTGCAGCAGGGCCTTGCTCGGGATGCAGCCCACGTTCGTGCAGGTACCACCCGGGGCCGGGCCGCCGGCCGCGTTCTTCCACTCGTCGATGCAGGCCGTCTTCAGCCCGAGCTGCGCCGCGCGGATGGCCGCGATGTAGCCGCCCGGGCCGGCTCCGATGACGATGACGTCGAAGGTCTGGCTCATCACATGCCCTTCAGATGTCGAAGAGCAGGCGCGCCGGATCCTCGAGCGCCTCCTTCATCGTGACCAGGCCCAGCACCGCCTCGCGCCCGTCGATGATGCGGTGGTCGTAGCTCATGGCCAGGTAGTTCATCGGCCGCACCACCACCTGCCCGTTCTCCACGACGGCGCGATCCTTGGTGGCGTGCACGCCCAGGATGGCGCTTTGCGGCGGGTTGATGATGGGGGTGGACAGCATCGAGCCGAAGACGCCACCATTGCTGATCGAGAACGTGCCGCCGGAGAGCTCGTCGATGGAGAGCTTGCCGTCGCGGGCCTTCACGCCGAACTCGGCGATCTTCTTCTCGATGTCGGCAAAGGACATCTGGTCGGCATCGCGCAGGATCGGCACCACCAGGCCGCGCGGCGAGCCCACCGCGATGCCGATGTCGAAGTAGCCGTGGTAGACGATGTCGTTGCCGTCCACGCTGGCGTTGAGCACGGGGTACTTCTTCAGCGCGGCGACCGCCGCCTTGACGAAGAAGCTCATGAAGCCGAGCTTGACGCCGTGCTCCTTCTCGAAGCGCTCCTGGAAGCGCTTGCGCATGTCCATCACCGGGGCCATGTTGACCTCGTTGAAGGTGGTGAGGATCGCGTTGGTCGCCTGCGACTGCAGCAGCCGCTCGGCCACCCGTGCGCGCAGGCGCGACATCGGCACCCGCTGCTCGGGACGGTCGCCCAGGTTCACGCTCGGCGGAGCGGCAGCGGCTGGCAGCGGCCGCGCCACGGCCGGGGCCACCGGCACTGCAGCCGGCGGCGCCACCAGCGCGGGGGCGGGCGCCTTCTGCGTGGCAGCAGCGGCCTCGAGCACGTCGCCCTTGGTCACGCGGCCGTCGCGCCCGGTGCCCGCCACCGAGCCAGGCGCCATGCCATGATCGGCCATGATCTTGGCTGCGGCAGGCATCGCCACGCCAGCCTTGGACCCCGGTGCGGCCGGGCCCGAGGGCGCCGAGGCCGCCGAGGCCTGCGTGGCCGCAGGGGCTGCTGCCGCGGTACCGGCCTTCGCTTCGGTGTCGATGCGCGCGATCAGCTGGTCGCTCACCACCGTCCCGCCGTCTCCCACCACGTGCTCGGCAAGCACACCGGCTGCCGGCGCGGGCACCTCCAGCACCACCTTGTCGGTCTCGATCTCGATGAGGATCTCATCGGCCGCGACCGCCTCTCCGGGCTTCTTCTTCCACTGCAGCAGCGTGGCCTCGGCCACGGATTCCGACAGCTGCGGGACCTTCACTTCGACGATTGCCATGTTCCTTCTCGTTTTCCGGTTCTGGCCGGCCCTCGACCGGCCTGTTGTGTCTCTTGCGGGCCCGCTCTCACTTCGTCAGCACGAAGCCCTTGAGCTTGCCGAAAGCCTGGTCGAGCAGCGCCTTCTGCTGCTCCTGGTGCAGGTGGGCATAGCCAACAGCCGGCGAGGCCGAAGCCGGCCGGCCCGCGTAGCCCAGGCGCTGGCCCTCGAGCATGTTCTCGTGCACCAGGTGCTGCACGAAGAACCACGCCCCCTGGTTCTGCGGCTCGTCCTGGCACCACACCACCTCGGCGGCATTCGGGAAGCGCTTCATCTCGGCGGCGAAGGCCTTGTGCGGGAAGGGGTAGAGCTGTTCCACGCGAACGATGGCCACGTCCCAGGCCTTCTTCTCGTCACGGCGGCGGATGAGGTCGTACGCCACCTTGCCCGAACACACGATCACGCGCTTGACCTTGTCGCCCTCCACTTCATCGCGCGAAGGGCCGATGACGGTGCGGAACTCGCCCTTGGTGAAGTCCGACAGTGGGGAGGTCGCGTCCTTGTTTCGCAGCAGCGACTTGGGCGTGAAGATGATCAGCGGCTTCCTGAACTGGCGCACCATCTGCCGGCGCAGCAGGTGGAAGATCTGGCTCGCCGAGGTGGGCTGGCAGATCTGCATGTTGTTGTCGGCCGCCAGCTGCATGAATCGCTCCAGGCGCGCGGAGCTGTGCTCCGGGCCCTGCCCCTCGTAGCCGTGGGGCAGCATGAGCGTCAGGCCGTTGACGCGGCCCCACTTGACCTCGCCCGAGGCGATGAACTGGTCGATCACCACCTGTGCACCGTTGGCGAAGTCGCCGAACTGGGCTTCCCAGATGGTGAGGGTGTTCGGCTCGGCGCTCGCGTAGCCGTACTCGAAGCCGAGCACGGCCTCCTCCGACAGGATCGAGTCGATGACGAGAAACGGTGCCTGGCCATCCGCCACGTTCTGCAACGGGATGTAGGTGCCCGTATCCCACTTCTCGCGGTTCTGGTCGTGCAACACCGCGTGGCGGTGCACGAAGGTACCGCGCCCGCAGTCCTCGCCCGACAGTCGCACGGCGTAGCCGCTGGCCACGAGCGATGCGTAGGCCAGGTGCTCACCCATGCCCCAGTCGACGTTGACCTCGCCACGGCCCATCGCCGCGCGGTCTGCAATGACCTTCTCCACCAGCGGGTGGAGCTTGAAGTTGCCGGGGATCGTCGTGATGCGCTCGGCCAGACGCTTGACCTCGGCCAGCGGCAGCGCCGTGTCGGCGGCATCGGTCCATTTGCGTCCGAGGAAGGGCGCCCAGTCCACCGCGTACTTGCTCTTGAAGTTGGTCAGCACCGGATCGTCCGTGTGCTTGCCCGCGTCCATCGCTGCACGGTAGGCCTTGACCATGTCGTCCGGGCCATCGGGCGGCAGCACGCCTTGCGCAACGAGCTTGTCACCGTAGAGCCTGCGCGTGCCAGGGTGCTGCGCGATCTTCTTGTACATCAGAGGCTGCGTCAGGCTCGGCGTGTCCTGCTCGTTGTGGCCGAGCTTGCGGAAGCACACGATGTCGACGACCACGTCCTTCTTGAACTGCTGCCGGTAGTCCATGGCGAGCAGCGTGCACAGCACCACCGCCTCCGGGTCGTCGCCGTTCACGTGCAGCACGGGCGCCTCGATCATCTTGACCACGTCGCTGCAGTAAAGCGTCGAGCGCGTGTCGCGCGGGTCGCTCGTGGTGAAGCCGATCTGGTTGTTCACCACGAGGTGCACGGTGCCGCCGGTGAAGTAGCCACGCGTCTGCGCGAGCGCGAGCGTCTCCATCACCACACCCTGGCCGGCGAAGGCAGCATCGCCATGCACCAGCACGGGCAGGACCTGGTCGCCCACCTTGTCACCGCGCCTGTCCATCCGCGCCTTGACCGAGCCCTCCACCACCGGGTTGACGATCTCCAGGTGCGAGGGATTGAAGGCCAGGCTCAGGTGCACCGGGCCTCCGGGCGTGCTCACGTCGCTGGAAAAGCCCTGGTGGTACTTGACGTCACCGGCCGGCAGGTTCTCGGGCGCGGTGTGGTCGAACTCGGCGAACAGGTCCTTGGGCATCTTGCCCAGCGTGTTGACGAGCACGTTCAGACGGCCGCGGTGGGCCATGCCGATCACGATCTCCTGCACGCCGCGCTCGCCGGCGTGCTGCACCACCTCGTCCATCGAGGCGATGAAGCTCTCCCCGCCTTCCAGCGAGAAGCGCTTCTGGCCCACGTACTTCGTGTGCAGGTAGCGCTCCAGGCCCTCGGCGGCCGTGAGCCGGTCCAGGATATGGCGCTTCTTCGCGGGGCTGAAGGAGGGCTTGCTGCGCACGCTCTCGAGCCGCTCCTGCCACCAGCGCTTCTCGGTGGGCTCGGTGATGTGCATGAATTCCGCACCGATCGTGCCGCAGTAGGTCTCGCGCAGGGCCTGCAGGATCTCCCGCAGAGTCATGTGCTCGGCCTTCGAGAAGTACGTGTTGGCCGCCGAGAACGTGATGTCCATGTCCGATTCGGACAGGTCGTAGAAGGCGGGCTCGAGCTCGGGGATCTTCGGCCGCTCGGTGCGCTTGAGCGGGTCGAGGTCTGCCCAGCGCGAGCCGAGGAAGCGGTGTGCGGCGATCAGGCTCTGGACGTGCACCTGCTTGCGGGCCACCGCGAGGTCGGCCTCGCTGGCCTTCAGGGCGAAGGCGTTGGCCTTGGCGCGCTGGGCGAAGCTCTCCACCACGGGCGCATGCGCGACATCGCGGCTGGCCGATCCGTCGACGGCCGGTAGGTGCTGGAGGTTGTCGAAGTAGGCACGCCAGTTGTCCGGCACGCTACCCGGGTTGTCGAGGTAGGCCTCGTAGAGTTCCTCGACGTAGGGGGCGTTGCCCCCGAACAGGTACGAATTCGCCCTGTACTGCTGCATCATCTCTTCGCTCACTTTCGCGCCGGTTTCCGGCGCTACGATGGGTTGCTCAACCTTCCGCGGCCCCGGCTTCACCGGTTGGCGGATCGCGACCCGCCTTGCTTTGCAGGCAAGGGGACGGGAAGGACCAGATCAGTCTGCATTGGACTGTACCACTGCCGGAACTGGCCCGATCCCCTGAATTGGACGCGCTCCAGCCCTTCAGAATCCTGACGCCCCGCTCCCGGGCCCAGACCGGTGCCCATCCAGGGAATGGGGGTTTCCCGGCTCGCGCCCCGTGGCGGACGCCCTACGATTGCGACCTTGAGACGATTACCGAGGAGCCCCTCCATGTCCCTGAAGACCGTACTGGCTGCCGCCGCCCTGGCGGTGGCCTGCGCCGTTCCCGCCCAGGCCCAGACGCTGCGCTGGGCCGCACAGAACGACATCCTGACGCTGGACCCGCACTCGCAGAACCACGCCACGACCAACGCGATCCTGCAGCACGCCTACGAAGGCCTGGTGCGCTACAGCGCCAAGTACGAAGTGGAGCCCGCACTGGCCACGAAGTGGACCTACCTGTCTCCGACACAGGTCCGCTTCGAGCTGCGCCGCAACGTCAAGTTCCAGGACGGCACGCCCTTCACGGCCGACGACGTCGTCTTCTCCTACGGCCGCATCAAGCAGCCGCAGGGCACCATGGGCATCTACGTGACGGGTGTGTCCGAGGTGAAGAAGATCGACAGCCACACGGTCGACCTGGTGCTGTCCGGCCCGAACCCCATCCTGCTGCGCAACCTGGTGAACTTCTTCATCATGAGCGAGGCCTGGGCGAAGAAGAACAACACTGCCAACGCGCAGGACTACAAGAACAAGGACGAGAACTTCGCCTCGCGCAACGCGATGGGCACGGGCGCCTATCGCATCACGGGCTGGACACCGGAGCAGCGCGTCACGATGACGCGAAACGACGACTGGTGGGACAAGCACACGAGCAACGTCAAGGACGTCGTCTACACCCCGATCAAGAGCGATCCCACCCGCGTGGCGGCGCTGCTCTCCGGTGACGTGGACATGCTGACCGACCTGCCCACCCAGGACGTGGGCCGCCTGCGCGCCGACAGCAAGCTCAAGATCCTGGACGGCCCCGAGGTCCGCACGATCTACCTGGCTCCCGACATGGGCAGCCCTGAGCTCAAGCACAGCAACATCAAGGGCAAGAACCCCTTTGCCGACAAGCGCGTGCGCCAGGCGCTGTCGCTGGCCATCGACCGCACCGCCATCCAGCGCAACACGATGCGCGGACTGTCGATCCCGGCCGCCCTCATCGTGGCGCCGGGCGTGAACGGTCACGACGAGGCACTCGACAAGCCCGCGCCCGCCAACATCGATGCGGCCAAGAAGCTCCTGGCCGATGCCGGCTACCCCAACGGCTTCGAACTGCGGCTGAACTGCCCGAACAACCGCTACGTGAACGACGAGGAGATCTGCCAGAACGTCGTGGCGATGTGGGCGCGCATCGGCGTGAAGGCCCAGCTGGCAGCGGAGAACATGGCCACCTTCATCCAGAAGGTCCAGAACTTCGACAGCTCGATCTACCTGCTGGGCTGGGGCGTGGCGACCTACGACGCGCAGTATTCGCTGCAGTCGCTCATCCGCACCCGCAGCAGCGGTGCCGACGGCAACTTCAACTTCTCCAAGATCAGCGACCCCGTCGTGGACCGCCTGACCGACGCGATGAAGACGGAGACCGATGTGGCCAAGCGCAACGCGATGATCCGCGAGGCGCTGGTCCGCACGCGCGACGAAATGCTCGTCATCCCGCTGCACCACCAGATGCGGCCCTGGGCGATGAAGGCCAACGTCACGACGATCCACCGCTCGGACGACCGGCCGGAGGTGCGCTTCACGCGCATCAACTGATCGGGTCCTTGGTGCGCAGGGGCGCCGTGCGGCGCTCCTGGCACAGCCTCAGGGGCGGAGCTGGTCCTTGACCACCCGCCCCTGTTTCATGATGAGCCGGATGCCGGACTCGGGCTCCTGCAGCATCCCGAGGTCGACGGTGGGGTCCCCCTCGACCACGAGGAGGTCGGCCCAGGCGCCTGGCACCAGTTCGCCGATGCGCCCTTGCTGGCGCATCAGCCGGGCCGCCTCGATGGTGGCGCCTTGCAGGATCTCCACCGGCGACTGCACTTCCCGGCGCAGCGCGAACTCGGTGTTCTGGCGCTCATGCATGTGGCCGAGCAGGTCGGTGCCGAAGACCACCGGCACGCCTTCGGCACGCGCGAGCCGGATGGCGTCGAGCCCCTTGGCTCGTACCGTCTCGAGCTTCTCGAGCATCGAGGCCGACCAGCCCAGGCGCACGCCTTCGTGGGCCAGCGCGGCGTAGGTGGCCAGGGTCGGCACGAGGAAGGTGCCGTGGCGCTTCATCAGCCGGGCCGTGGCCTCGTCGATGAGGTTGCCGTGCTCGATGGAGCGCACCCCGGCCTCGACGGCACGCGAGACGGCGCGCGGCGAGTAGGCGTGGGCGAGCGCGTAGAGGTTGGCGGCTTCTGCCTCCTCCACTGCGGCGCGCAGCTCCTCGACCGAGAACTGCGTGCCGTCGATCGGGTCCGAGGGGCTGGCGACTCCGCCACCGGCCATGATCTTGATGTGCTGCGCACCCGTGCGCACCTGCTCGCGCACCGCGCGACGCACCTCACCGACCCCGTCGGCGATGGCGCCGAAGATGCCCAGGCCGGCACAGCTGCAGAACAGGTGGCCGCCCCGCCAGCCGCGCGGACGCATGTCCGCATGGCCGCCTGTCTGGGAGATCGGCTGGCCGGCGATGAAGAGCCGGGGCCCTTCGAACAACCCCCGCTCGACGGCCTCCTGCAGGCCGGCGTCGGCTCCGGCGGCATCACGCACGCTGGTGAACCCGCGCATCAGCATGCCGCGCATCACGGCGCCGCTGTGCGCGGCCACGAGAGACACGGGCTGCATGGCCTGCGCACCGAGGTCGTGCGAGACCGCTGTCACGTGCACATGTGCGTCCACGAGGCCCGGCAGCACGACCCGGCCACCGAGGTCGATGGCCTGGGCCGCATCGACCCGCACAGGCTCCTGCGTCACGGCCTCGATTCTCCCGCCGTCCACCACGATGGTCGTGCGGGGGCGAAGGATGCCGGCCGCGCTGTCGAAGAGCGTGGCCTCCAGCAACGCGGTTCGCGCCACGGCTCAGGCTCCCGCAGGGCTGGCGAGCCTGGCGCGTGCCGCCTCGTACTCGCGCCGCAGCCGCGCCACGAGCGAGGCCGTGGGCACCACCGCATCCACTGCGCCGATGCCTTGCCCGCATCCCCAGATGTCCTTCCAGGCCTTCTTCGAACCCTCGCCACCGCCGAAGTTCATCTTCGTGGGGTCGCTTTCAGGCAGGTTGTCGGGATCCAGCCCGGCCGCGACGACCGAGGCCTTGAGGTAGTTGCCATGCACGCCGGTGAAGAGGCTCGAGTACACGATGTCGTCGCTCGTGCTCTCGACGATGCACTGCTTGTAGGCCAGGGAGGCGCGCGCCTCCTCGGTGGCGATGAAGGCCGAGCCGATGTAGGCGAAGTCCGCCCCCATCGCCTGCGCCGCCAGCACCGCGGAACCCGTGGCGATCGAGCCGCTGAGGGCGAGCGGCCCGTCGAACCAGGCACGGATTTCCTGGACGAGTGCGAAAGGGCTCTTCGTGCCCGCGTGCCCGCCCGCTCCTGCCGCCACCGCGATGAGGCCGTCGGCCCCCTTCTCGATCGCCTTGTGCGCGAAGGTGTTGTTGATGATGTCGTGCAGCACGACACCGCCCCATGCGTGCACCGCCGTGTTGATGTCGGCTCGGGCGCCCAGCGACGTGATGACGATCGGCACGCGGTAGCGCGCACAGACCTCCATGTCCTGCTCGAGCCGGTCGTTCGTGCGGTGCACGATCTGGTTGATCGCAAACGGTGCGGCAGGACTGTCCGGATGAGCCCGGTCCCAGGCCGCCAGCGCCTCGGTGATCTCGGCCAGCCACTCGTCGAGCTGCGAGGCAGGGCGCGCATTGAGGGCCGGCATCGAGCCCACGACGCCCGCCGTGCACTGCGCGATGACGAGTTGCGGGTGGCTGATGATGAACAGCGGCGCGCCGATCACGGGGAACGGGACGCGCTGCAGAGCGGCGGGCAGAGCCATCAGAAAGCCTCCAGGGCGAGAGCGGTCACGGAGTCTGCACCCTCGACGATGCTGTCGCGCAAACCGGTGGCCTTGTTCAGGATGTGGTCGGCGTGGAAGGTCGCGGTGGCGATCTTGGCGCGCATGAAGGACTCGTCCTCGCCGGCAGCCAGGCGGTCCTCTGCGGCCATGAGTGCGCGGCCCATCTGCCAGCCCGAGATGAAGGTGCCGGCGAGCATGAGGTAAGGGACGCTGCCTGAGAAGACCGCGTTGGGGCTGGCCTTGGCCTGTCCGGCGATGAAGTCCACCGCGTCCAGGAACGCGAGGCGCGCCGCACCCAGGCGCCGTGCGAAGGTCCGGCAAGCCGTGCTCTGGCGTGCCGCGAGCGCCTCCTCGGTGGCCTGGGCCTGGGCGGCGATCGCCCGCGCGGTGCGCCCGCCGTCGCGCGCCGTCTTGCGGCCCACGAGGTCGTTGGCCTGGATGGCGGTGGTGCCCTCGTAGATCGTGAGGATCTTGGCGTCGCGCAGGTGCTGAGCCGCGCCCGTCTCCTCGATGAAGCCCATGCCACCGTGCACCTGCACGCCCAGGCTCGCCACCTCGAGGCTCATCTCGGTGGACAGGCCCTTGACCAGCGGCACGAGGAACTCATAGAAGGCCTGGTTCTGGGCACGCACGGCGGGATCCGGGTGCGCGTGGGCCGCGTCGTAGGCGGCAGCCCCGACCAGTGCCATCGCGCGGCAGGCCTCGGTCTGCGCCCGCATCGTCATCAGCATCCGGCGCACGTCTGGATGGTGGATGATCGCAGCGGCTGTGGCCACCGAACCGTCCACCGGGCGGCTCTGGACGCGGTCGCGGGCGTACTGCACGGCCTTCTGGTAGGCACGATCAGCCAGCGCGATGCCCTGCACGCCCACGCCGAAGCGTGCCGCGTTCATCATCACGAACATGTACTCCAGGCCCCGGTTCTCCTGGCCCACGAGGTAGGCGACGGCCCCGCCGTGGTCCCCGTACTGCAGCACGGCGGTCGGGCTCGCCTTGATGCCGAGCTTGTGCTCGATCGACACGCAGTGCACATCGTTGCGCGTGCCGTCGGCCAGCAACTTCGGACAGATGAACAGCGAGATCCCCTTGACGCCCTCGGGGGCGCCGGCCACGCGGGCGAGCACCAGGTGCACGATGTTGTCGGTGAGGTCGTGCTCGCCGTAGGTGATGTAGATCTTGGTCCCGAAGAGGCGGTAGGTGCCGTCGGCCTGCGGCTCGGCCCGCGTGCGCACCATGGACAGGTCGCTGCCGGCCTGCGGCTCCGTCAGGTTCATCGTCCCGGTCCAGGTGCCCTCGATCAACCTGGGGATGTAGGTGGCCTGCTGCTCAGGGGACCCAGCCGTCAGCAAGGCCTCTATCGCGCCATCGGTGAGCAGCGGACACAGTGCAAAGCTGAGGTTGGAGGCGTGCAGCATCTCGCTGCAGGCGGCGTGGATGAGCTTGGGCAGGCCCTGGCCGCCGAAGCGTGTGGGGTGCGGCAGGCCCTGCCAGCCACCTTGCGCGAATTGGCTGAAGGCCTCACGGAAGCCGGGCGTCGTGCGCACCTGGCCGTCGTGCCATGAGGAGGGGTTGCGATCGCCCTCCCAGTTGAGCGGAGCGATCACGCCCTCGCACAGCCGGGCGGACTCCTCCAGCACGGCCGCAGCGGTCTCGGCACCGGCGTCCTCGAAGCCAGGGAGCTGCGATACCGCGTCGATCCCGGCGAGTTCGCGCATCACGAAGAGCATGTCGGCAACGGGCGCGCGGTAGGTCATGGGTTCCTCCTGGTGGAAAGAGGGCGCCCAGCGGGCGCCCTCGGCGGCATGGGCCGACAGTGACTAGAGGCTCGCGACGAGCTCGGGCACGGCCGTGAAGAGATCGGCCTCCAGCCCGTAGTCGGCCACGCTGAAGATGGGCGCCTCCGGGTCCTTGTTGATGGCCACGATCACCTTCGAGTCCTTCATGCCGGCCAGGTGCTGGATGGCCCCGCTGATGCCGCAGGCCACGTAGAGCTGGGGCGCGACGATCTTGCCGGTCTGGCCGACCTGCCAGTCGTTCGGGGCGTAGCCCGCATCGACCGCGGCCCGGCTGGCACCCAGCGCCGCCCCGAGCTTGTCGGCCAGCGGCGTGAGCACCTCGGCGAACTTGTCGCTGCTGCCCAGCGCCCGGCCGCCGGAGACGATGATCTTCGCGCTCGTGAGCTCGGGTCGATCGAGCTTGGCGATCTCGGAGCCCACGAAGGTGGAGGTGCCGGCATCCGCCACCGCGGTCACCGCTTCCACCGCCGCGCTCCCGCCCGTGGCGCCGGCAGGGTCGAAGCCCGTGGTGCGCACCGTGATGACCTTCACCCCGTCCGTGCTCTGCACCGTGGCAATCGCATTGCCTGCGTAGATGGGACGCTCGAAGGTGTCGGCCGAGATGACCCGGGTCACGTCGCTGAGTTGCGCCACGTCGAGCCGGGCGGCCACGCGCGGCGCGACGTTCTTGCCCCCCGCCGTCGCGGCAAAGAGGATGTGGGTATAGCCCGGGGCAACGGCCAGCACCTGCTCGGCCAGGTTCTCGGCCAGCGCGTGCGCCAGCGCATCCGAGTCCGCATGCAGCACCTTGGCCACGCCGGCAATGGCTGCTGCCTGCTGCGCGGCACCCGAGGCGCCGGAGCCGGCCACCAGCACATGGACTTCCCCGCCGCACTGCGCGGCAGCGGTCACGGTGTTGAGCGTGGCGCCCTTGATCGAGGCGTGGTCGTGTTCGGCAATGACGAGTGCGGCCATCTCAGATCACCTTGGCTTCGTTCTTGAGCTTGGCCACGAGCGTGGCCACGTCGGGCACCTTGACGCCCGCGCCGCGCTTCGGAGGCTCGGACACCTTGAGCGTGCGGATGCGTGGCGTCACGTCCACGCCCAGGTCCGCGGGCTTGAGCACGTCGAGTGGCTTCTTCTTGGCCTTCATGATGTTGGGCAGCGTGACGTAGCGCGGCTCGTTCAGGCGCAGGTCGGTGGTGACCACCGCAGGAAGCTTCAGGCGCACCGTCTCGAGGCCGCCGTCGACCTCGCGCGTGACCGAGGCGTGGCCGTCGGCCACTTCCACCTTGCTCGCGAAGGTGGCCTGAGGCAGGTTCGCCAGGGCCGCGAGCATCTGGCCGGTCTGGTTGCAGTCGTCGTCGATGGCCTGCTTGCCCAGGATCACGAGGCCCGGGGCTTCCTTGTCCACCA
>JBBAPJ010000001.1:0-153016 GCA_040400855.1 Rubrivivax sp. | reverse complement strand
GCGCGGATGGCGTAGTCGCAGGGCTCGGGGTCTCCCGGGCCATTGCTGAGGAAGACGCCATCGGGCTGCAGCGCCTGCACCTGCTCGGCCGGGGTCTGCGCCGGCACCACCGTGATGCGGCAGCCGCGGCTGGCCAGCATGCGCAGGATGTTGTGCTTGACGCCGAAGTCGTAGGCCACCACGTGCAGGGTCGGCACGTCCTGCGTGCCGTAGCCCTGGCCCAGGGCCCACTCGGTCTGCGTCCAACCGTAGGACTGCTGCGCGCTCACGACGCGCGCGAGGTCCTGGCCCGCCATCGAGGGCGCAGCGCGTGCACGCTCCACCGCCTGTGCGATGTCGCCCTCGCCCACCGAGTGCCCCGCGGGGAAGGCCACGATGCACCCGTTCTGGGCACCTGTGGTGCGCAGACGGCGCGTCAGGCGCCGCGTGTCGAGGTCGGCGATCGCCACCGTCCCCTCACGCACCAGGTACTGGTCGAGCGTGAGGCTCTGGCGGAAGTTGGAGGACCGGATCGGCAGGTCCCGGATGACGAGGCCGGCGGCGTACACCTTCGCGGCTTCGACGTCCTCGGCGTTGACGCCGTAGTTGCCGATGTGCGGGTAGGTCAGCGTGACGATCTGCCGGCAGTAGCTGGGATCCGTGAGGATCTCCTGGTAGCCGGTGATCGCGGTGTTGAAGACAACCTCACCGACCGTGGCGCCAGGTGCGCCGATCGACCGGCCGTGGAAGACGGTGCCGTCCGCAAGGGCGAGGACGGCAGGCGGCAGGGCTCTCAGCAAGAGGGACTCCGGTATTCACGCACCCAGCCCGGGCGCACCGGCGGGGCCGGCACGCGTGCGGTCGAGGGGGAAACCGAGGTCGAGTTTCGCTGGGCGGTGCGGGTTGCAGGTAAACCGCGGGATTATAGCCCGCCGGCGCTCACAGCGCCGCGATACCGGCGCGGGCGATTTCGGCGTCCTCGTTGGACTTGACGCCGCTGACCCCCACCGCCCCGATGTGGTGGCCGTCCACCACGACCGGCACGCCGCCTTCGAGCATGCCCTGGATGGCCGGCGCGCTCAGGAACGAGGTGCGCCCCCCGTTGATCACCTCCTCGTACACCTTGCTCTCGCGGCGGCCCAACGCGGCCGTGTGGGCCTTGGCCGGTGCGATGTGCGCCGAAACGGGCGGCGCGCCGTCCAGGCGCTGCAGCCCGAGCAGGTGCCCGCCGTCGTCGACGACGGCGATCGTCACCGCCCACTGGCGGCTGTGGGCATGGGCGGCAGCCGCGGCGAGGATGCGCTGGGTGTCGGCGTGGGTGAGGTAGGGCTTGGTCTGCATGGCTGGGTTTCAGGGGGGACTTCGGAACAACCAGCCGCGATCATGTCACGCCCCGGCCGACGAAGCCCCACGCCCAGCAGGACTACCCGGCGCCCGCTCCCACCTGCCTACAATGGACGCTGTCCGGATCCTCCCGATCCGGCCTGCGTCATGCAGACTGTCACGGGATTTCACAGGAGGCCCCGATGAACGAACCCCTCACCGCCCAAGGCCAGCCGGCCACCCATGCGGCCATCGACGCCGTCTACAGCGCCGACCTGGCGCAACGCCAGCGCGTGCTGCGCAACACCTACTGGCTGCTCGCCGTCTCGCTCGTGCCCACCGTGGCCGGAGCGTGGGTCGGCGTGAGCACCGGGATCGTCTCGGCCATGGGCCCGATCCTGTCGATGATCGTGTTCCTGGCCGGCGCCTTCGGCTTCATGTTCGCGATCGAGCGCAAGAAGGACTCGGCTGCCGGCGTGTACCTGCTGCTGGGCTTCACCTTCTTCATGGGCCTGATGCTGTCGCGCCTGGTCGGGCAGGTTCTGGGGCTGCGCAACGGCGCCTCGCTGGTGATGACGGCCTTCGGGGGCACGGCAGCGATCTTCTTCGCCATGGCCTCGCTGGCCACCGTGATCAAGCGTGACCTCTCGGGCATGGCCAAGTTCCTCTTCGTCGGGGCACTGATCGTGCTGGTGGCGGGCATCGCAAACGTGTTCCTGCAGTCTTCCGCCCTGATGCTGGCGCTGCTCGTGCTGTGCCTGGGCATCTTCTCGGCCTTCATGCTCGTGGACATCAAGCGCGTGCTCGACGGCGGCGAGACGAACTACATCAGCGCGACACTGGCGATCTACCTGGACATCTACAACGTGTTCCAGAGCCTGCTGGCGCTGCTGGGCATCTTCGGCGGCGAGCGCGACTGAGCGTCGCGCGCGGCTGGGGCGGCCGGTTGCCGCCCAAGAGCCAAGGGGCCCTGCGGGGCCCCTTTCTCATGGTGCGGGTGCCAAGGGCAGTGCCCCGTCGTCGGGGCCCTGCAGCGTCGCCCCAGGGTCGAGGTCGAACACGGCCACGCTCTCCACGTGCGCGGTGTGCGGGAACATGTTCACCGCTCCGGCAGCGCTGCAGCGGTAGCCCGCCTGGTGCACGAGCAGCCCGGCGTCGCGCGCCAGCGTGGCGGGGTTGCAGCTCACGTAGACGATGCGCCGCGGCGGCTGCCAGCCGGCTGCGTCATCACGCGGCACGCTGGCGCTGCGCGGGCCTTCGCGGCGCAGTTCGGCCAGGGCCTTGACCAGGGCGAAGGCGCCCTCGCGCGGCGGATCGACGAGCCAGCACTCGGCGCTGCCCGCGGCCTCGAGATCGGCTGGCGTGAGCGTGAAGAGGTCGCGCGCCTCGAAGGCGGTGCGATCGGCCAGACCGTTGCGCGCGGCGTTCCCGCGCGCCCGCGCCACGAGCGTCGCCGACCCTTCCACCCCCAGCACGGTCGCACCGCGGCGCGCCAGGGGCAACGAGAAGTTGCCCAGGCCACAGAACCAGTCGATGGCGCGCTCTCCGGGCCGCGGATCGAGCAGGCCGATGGCCCGGGCCACGAGCACGCGGTTGATGTGGGGATTGACCTGCGTGAAGTCGGTCGGCCGGTAGGGCATGAAGACGTCGAACTCCGGCAGCGCATACGCGAGCTCGGGGCCGTCTTCGTCGAGCCGGTGCACCGTGTCCGGGCCCTTGGGCTGCAGCCACCACTGCAGGCCCAGCGTGGCGTGGTCGGCGGCGAAGGCGCGCAGGCGCTGCTGGTCACCTGCAGACAGCGGCTCGAGGTGGCGCAGCACGAGCGCCAGCACCGAGTCGCCCACCGCGACCTCGATCTGCGGGATGCGGTCGCGCTGCTCGAGCGAGCCCACGAGCTCGCGCAGCGGCACGAGCAGCGCGGAGACGGCCGGCGGCAGGACCGGGCAGGTGCGCATGTCGGCCACGTAGCGCGACTTGCGCTCGTGAAAGCCCACGAGCACCGTGCCCTTCTTCGCGACGTGCCGCACCGACAGCCGGGCACGCCAGCGGTAGCCCCAGGCCGGGCCCTCGATGGGCCGCAGCACGCGCGCCGGCCGTACCTTGGCCAGGTGCCACAGGTCGTCCTCGAGCACGCGCTGCTTGACGGCCACCTGGGCCGCCGGGTGCAGGTGCTGCACCTTGCAGCCGCCGCAGGCACCCGCGTGCAGCCCGAAGTGCGGGCAGGCCGGGCGCACGCGTTGCGCGCTCTCGCGCAGCAGCGCCTCGAGCGTGCCCTGCTCCCAGTTGTTCTTGCGCCGCAGCACCTGCACGCGCACGCGCTCGCCCGGCAGCGCGCCCTCGATGAAGACGACCTTGCCGTCGGCCCGGCGCGCGACGCCCTGGCCCTCGAGGTCCAGGGATTCGACCTCGAGTGCGTCGGAAGCTTCCTGCATGGGGCGGGATTATCCGGCCCGTGGCCGCCCGCCCGCGCTCACCCAGCTCAGCGCGCGTAGGGCGACACGACGCGCCAGCGTCCCTCCTGGATCTGAGACAGGCGCGAGGCATCGCTGCCCAGGCGCTTCTGCGGCCCGAAGGTGGCCTCCGGGCTGCCGAAGATGTCGGCCGGTATCTTCATCGTGTCCATCGCCTTGATGAAGCTGTCGGTCGTCAGGCTCGCGCCCGCCTTGCCAGCCGCCTGGATGAAGGCATCGATGGCGTTGTAGCCGTAGACCGAGAAGACGGTGGGGTCCTCGTTGAACTTGGTCTTGTACTTGGCAGCCCAGAAGCGGATCGGCTGCGAGGCCTCGTCCAGGTAGGGGTGCTGGGTGGACATGGCGGCGTAGAAGCCATCCATCGCGCGGCCGCCGAGCTTGTGGATGAGGTCGGTGTAGGCGGCGCTGGAGCCGATGAAGGTGGGGTTGAAGCCGGTCTTGCGGCTCTCGCCGATCGTCCCGATGGTCTCGCGGATGATCGTCCCGAGCACGACGAAGTCGCAGCCCGAGGACTTCATCTTCGCCACCTGCGAGGAGAAGTCGGTGGCGCCGCGCTTGTAGGTGGTCTTCTCCGCAAACTCCATGCCGATCGTCTTGAGCCCGGCCTCGCCGCCGCGCATCACCTCCAGCCCGAACTCGTCGTCCTGGTAGATCGTGCACACCTTCTTCGCGTTCTTCTCCTTGGCCAGGCGCGGCACCATGATGCGCATCTGGTCGAAGTAGGGCACGGCGAACGAGTACTTCAGCCGGTGGAAGGGCTCGTACATCTCGCGCGCGGCCGTCACCGGGAAGAAGTTGACGACGTTCTTCTCGAACTGCACCGGCATGGCCGCCATGTTCTGGGCCGTGCCGATGTGGCCCACCATGATGAAGATCTTGTCCTGGTTGACGAGCTTCTGCGCCGCGAGCACGGCCTTGCGCGGGTCGTAGGCGGAGTCCTCGACGATCAGGCGCAGCTTGCGCCCGTTGACGCCACCCTGCTCGTTGGCCTCGTCCACGCGCAGCTGCATGCCCAGCCGCACCTGCTTGCCGAAACCGGCAATCGGCCCGGAGAGGTCCTGGATCGAGCCGACGACGATCTCGTTCTTGCTCACGCCCTGTTGCTGGGCCTGCGCAGCGGCGCAGGCGCAGGCCGCGATCGCGGCCACGGCCGCGGCCATCAGCTTCTTGCTTTTCATGGGAGGGTCTCCTCGGTAGGGTCGCCCTCGGCGGCACCCTGCCACCGGGTGACGACCATGCTAGCCCCGAGACAGGGCGCAGGGGCCCCAGGCAAACCTCTAGGTGCGCCGGCTCAGCGCGGTGGCAACAGGCGCGCCGGATCCACCGGACGCCCCTGGCGCCGGATCTCGAAATGCAGGTTCACGCGGTCGGACTCGCTGGAGCCCATCTCGGCGATCTTCTGGCCGCGGCGCACCACCTGGTCTTCCTTGACCAGAAGGGTCTGGTTGTGCGCGTAGGCCGTGAGGAACAGGGCGTTGTGCTTGACGATCACGAGGTTGCCGTAGCCGCGCAGCCCGGCGCCGGCGTAGACCACACGCCCGTCGGCAGCGGCCAGCACGGGGTCGCCGGCCCTTCCGCCGATCGACAGGCCCTTGGCCTGGCGAGACTCGTCGAAGCCGGACAGCAGCGGGCCGGCTGCGGGCCAGGCCCACGCCACATCCTCGTCGGCCTCGCGCACGGCGGCTCCTGAAGCCGGGGCCTGGGCTGCCGTGGCCGGGCCAGGGGCAGTCGCTCCAGGTGCCGGCGTGGCCGATGCCCCGGGTGGCGCAGGCGCCGCTGCCACGGTGCCGGGCCGGCCATCCAGCGGCCGCGACTCGACGCGCCCGGCCGGTGTCACCGCACGAGAGACTGCTGCGCCCGGCTCGGTGCCCGGCGGCACCACGCGCAACTGCTGCCCCACTTCGATCAGGTTGGGGTTGTCCAGGCCGTTCCAGCGCGCGAGGTCGCGCCAGCTCTGCCCGTGGTCGAGCGCGATGCGCCCGAGCGTGTCGCCCGGGCGCACCGTGTAGAACCCGGGGCGCGGCGCGCCGTCCGCCGGCTCGGCAGTTGCGGCAGCGGGCGCCGCGCCGGAGGCACCCGATGCAGCCGGACGAGGGCTGGGCGACGCGGCGGTCGGTGCCGGTGCGGAGGGTGCCGCGGTGGTGCGGGCCGGGGCCGACCCGGCGGGCACCGGACGAGCCTCCACCGGCGCGGGAACGGGCGGCCGCGAGGCGCAGCCTGCGAGCGCCGCCGCGGCCGCGAGGGCGGCCCAGGCCAGCATGCTCGGCGCGGACGGGAAGACGAAGATCCTCATGCGGTCCCGGATTTTAGGGGGACGAAGTGCACGGCATCGTGGACGCTGCGCCGCAGGCCTGAAGGCGTGCGATCGATGACCACCAGCACCTGCCCGCCGCTGGCCGCGCTGTGCTGGGGCGCCACGAGCCGGCCACCGGGCGCAAGCTGCTCGACCCAGGCTTGCGGGATGTCTTCTCCGCCCGCCGCAGAGACGATCGTGTCGTAGGGCGCGTTCGGGGAATGGCCGAGGCGACCATCTCCCCACACCAGGCGCACCCCCGGAATGCCCGCGGCGTCGAGGTTGGCGCGCGCGCGTTCGTGCAGCGGCTTGAGCCGCTCAACCGAGAAGACCGAGCGCGCCAGCCGAGCCAGCACGGCAGCCTGGTAGCCGCAGCCCGTTCCGATCTCGAGCACGCGCCCCAGCGGCGCAGGGGAAGCCACGGCGCCCGGCCGCTCCACCAGCAGCGCCAGCATGCGGGCCACCACAGCCGGCTTGCTGATGGTCTGGCCCAGGCCGATGGGCAGGCTCGTGTCCTCGTAGGCCTGCGCCATCAGCGCGCTGTCCACGAAGAGGTGCCGTGGCACCGTGCCCATCGCCGCCAGCACGGGTTCGCAGTGCACTCCCTCGGTGGCCAGCCGCGCCACCATGCGCGCGCGCACGGCCTCGGAATCGAGTCCCACGCCGGCCGGCGCCTGCTGCCGGCGCGCCTCAAGCGCAGCCTCCTGCAACGGACGCTGCGGACGCAGCAACCCGGCCTGGGGTCGGGTGGAAGCGGGCGCGGAGGCTGACTCGGGCAGCCGCGCCGGAAAGCCTGCCGGCCGGCGCGGCGTCGAGCCGCTCACGGCCGCACGCCGCAGGCCCGCACGGTTTGCACGGTCCGCACCCGCGGGGCGCGCGCGTGACGTGACCCTGCGGCAGTCGACGCCCTCACGCCCCTCGCCCTCCGAGCAAGCCGGACCAGGCAGCGCAGTTGGCGTGATCGGTCAGGTCCACCTGCAGCGGCGTGATCGAGACCGCGCCGTTGGCGGTGGCATGGAAGTCGGTGCCCTCCCCGGCCTCCCGCGCATCGCCCGCCGGCCCGATCCAGTAGATGTCCTCGCCGCGCGGGTTGGTCTGGCGGATCACGGGCTCGCTGGCGTGGCGACGCCCGAGGCGCGTGATGCGGCGCGGCAGGCTCACAGCGTCCGGCCGGTTCGGGATGTTGACGTTGAGCAGCCACGGCCCGGGCCTGCGCACGGCGAGCACCTCCTCGACGATGGCGCGCGCAGTGGCAGCGGCCGCATCGAGGTGGGCCCAGCCCTTCTCGGCCTGCGAGAAGGCGATTGCCGGGATGCCGAAGAGGTAGCCCTCCATGGCGGCTGCCACTGTCCCTGAGTACAGGGTGTCGTCCCCCATGTTGGCGCCGTTGTTGATGCCCGACAGCACGAGGTCGGGCTTGTGCGGGAGCAGCCCCGTGAGGGCCACGTGCACGCAATCCGACGGCGTGCCGTTCACGACCCGGAACCCCGCGACGTGTTCGCCGCGGGCCTGGAAGACCGACAGCGGCCGGCTCAGCGTCAGGGCATTGGAGGTGCCGCTGGCGTTCTGCTCGGGAGCGATCACGTCGATGTGACCCAGGCCCTGGCAGGCCTGGACCAGGGCGGCGATGCCGGGTGCGAGGTAGCCGTCGTCGTTGGCGATGAGGATGCGCATGTCCGATTGTAGGCACCTGCTGCAGGCGCCCGGCCGCCCGATGCCGCCACCTCTCCTTATCATCGGAGGTTGCTGTCACACGAACGGAAAGCGACCCATGAAAGCCTGGTTGTGCGAAACGCTGCAGGGCATCGGTGCGATGCGCATGCAGGAACTGTCCCCGCCGCAACCGGGGCCGGGCGAGGTGCGGATCGCCGTGCGCGCGGCCAGCCTGAACTTCCCCGACCTCCTGATCGTCGAGGGCAAGTACCAGTTCAAGCCGGCACTGCCCTTCGTGCCCGGAGCCGAGTACTCGGGCGTGGTGGAGGCCGCGGGCGAAGGCGTGACGCACCTGAAGCCGGGCGACCGCGTGGCCGCCATCGGCAGCACAGGGGGATTTGCCACGCACGCCGTGGTCGAGGCAAGTCGCGCGTGGCGGGTGCCGCCGGGCTTCGACCTCGAGGACGCCGCGGCCTTCGCCTTCACCTACGGCACCTCGTACCACGCACTGATGGACAGGGGGGCCCTGCGCGCCGGAGAGACGGTGCTGGTGCTGGGTGCGGCCGGCGGAGTGGGCAGCGCGGCCGTGCAGATCGCCAAGGCCGCAGGCGCGCGCGTGATCGCAGCCGTCTCGACCGCGGCCAAGGCGCAGGCCTGCCTGGCCATGGGTGCGGACTGCGCCATCGACCTGTCCTCGCAGGGCCTGCGCGAGTCGCTCAAGGCCCTCACCGAGGGCCGCGGCCCGGACGTGGTCTACGACCCGGTGGGTGGCGACCTGGCCGAGCCGGCCTTCCGCTCCATCGCCTGGCGCGGTCGCTACCTCGTGGTGGGTTTCGCGCAGGGTTCGATCCCGGCGCTGCCGCTGAACCTGGCCCTGCTCAAGGGCGCTGCGATCGTGGGGGTCTTCTGGGGCGAGTTCGTGCGCCGTGAAGGTGCAGCCTTCGCCGCCGACATGGCGCGCCTGGCGCAGTGGTACGCCGAGGGTCGCGTGAAGCCGGTGATCGATGTCAGGCTGCCCATGTCGGAACTTCCTGCGGCCTATGCGCGCATGGCCAGCCGCCAGGTCATCGGCAAGTTGCTGCTGGTCAATCCCTGAGGTCGCCAATGGCCTCGGGGGCACGGGCCTTCGTTAGCATTCCGGAACTGGGCATGGCGCGGGCCGTGCGGAGCGTTCCACGATGACGGTCAAGGTGCTGGTACTCGAAGACAACCCGGTCGCGCGCGGCTTCCTGTGCCGCGTGGTGCGCGAAAGCTTCCACGACGCGGACCCGGTGCTCGAAGCCAGCGATCTCGCCGGCGCGCGACGGCTCGTGGCCGCCACGCGCGGGCCCGGCGGCACGCCCGGGCCGGAGGCGTTTCGCCTGGTGATGATCGACCTCGAGCTGCCCGACGGCAACGGGCTGGAGCTGCTGCAGGAACTGGAGTCCTACCCCGCCACGAAGATCGTGACGACGCTGTACTCGGACGACGACCACCTCTTTCCGGCGCTTCAGGCCGGCGCAGACGGCTACCTGCTCAAGGAGGACCGCTTCGAGACGCTCGTGCAGGAACTCCAGCGCATCGTGCGCGGCCTGCCGCCGCTGTCACCGGCCATCGCACGCCGCCTGCTCGCGCATTTCCGTGAGTCCGGACGGACAGTCGGGTCGCCCGTTTCACTGGCCGCGGAGGCGATGCACGAGGATCCCTGGGCCGATTGCGAGCGGCTCACGCCACGCGAGACCGAGGTTCTCACCTACCTCAGCAAGGGCTTCACGATCAAGGAGATCGCGGGGCTCATGGGCATCAAGTGGTTCACGGTGAACGACCACATCAAGGCGGTCTACCGCAAGCTCAATGTGTCCAGCCGTGCCGAGGCGGCCGTGCTGGCCACCAAGCACGGCCTGGTCTGAGCACGCACGGCCGCTGCGGAGCATCGCTCTCGTGGACACCTTGACACACCACGCGCACGCAGCGGCAGCCGTGCCCGACCGGGCTCTTCGGCCCGGCGACGAGATGCGCATGGCCGAAGCCTTCGAGCGCGGGCGCTTCACCGAGCGCACCCGGCTTGCGCAGGACCTGCACGACGACATCGGAGCCCGTCTGCTGACGCTGATCGTGCGGGCGCGCGACCCGGCACTGGCCGATGCACTGCGCGAGACGCTGCGCGACCTGAAGTCGCTGACGCGCGGGATGAGCACCTTCCGCATGCGCCTGTCGGAGGCCGCCGCAGACTGGCAGGCCGATGCCGCACTGCGCCTGGCCGAGGCGGACATCTCCCTGCGCTGGGAGTTCGACACCGGGCCGGACCTGACGCTCGACCCCGGACAGTGGCAAGGACTGGCCAGGGTGATCAGGGAGTTGCTCAGCAACGCGATCGTGCATGCGCGGCCGCACTCGGTGCGTGTCACGGGACAGCTGCGCGACGGCTGGCTGAGCCTGGCCATCGAGGACGACGGGTCGGGTCGCAGCCCCGAACGCTGGGCGCCGGGCCTGGGTCTTTCGGGCGTGCACCGGCGCGTGCGCGATCTGGGTGGAACGGTGAACTGGCAGGAGCGCGCGCCGCGCGGCATACGCTGCGCGCTGCGCGTACCGCTGGCCGCATCCAGGCAGGCGCACGCCTAGCGGACGGGGCGCGCCGGCAAGCTGCTCAGTGGGCGCCTGTCGGGTGCGGATCCGACAGCAGCCTTGCGGCAAGCTCGCTGAGCACCTCGAGCGAGGCGGGCGCGGCACGACGCGCAAGGGTCACGAGGCCCAGGCGGGCCGACACCTGCATCGGCGGGTCCAGCTCCAGCTCGACCAGCTCCGGGGCGGCCGCCCGGATCGACAGCAGCACGGCGTCGCTGCGCTGCGCCACGTCCACCAGGCTCGCGATGTCCTCGCATCGCACGCTCAGGGCCTGGTCCGGGTGGGCAGCGCTCCCGTACAGGCCCACGAGGGCGCTGGCCACCTCGGCCGACAGCGGGATTCCTGCCAGCGGGTAGGCGCGCACGTCCTCGAAGCGCAGCACGCGCCGGCGTGCCAGCGGATGGCCGCGGCGCACCATGAAGGCGCCCCGCAGTTCGCGCTCGAGTTCCACCCGCAGATCGTCGGCCGCCGGCAGCGAGCGCAAATCCACCACCAGGGCATCGAGGGTACGGGCGCGCAGGCGCTGCACGAGCAGCTCCGTGGCGCCGCGGGCCACTTCGACGCGCCACTGCGGGCGGGTGGCAGCCACCTGCAGCAGCAAAGGCGTCATGAGCAGCGCCGCAGGCCCCGAGCCCATCCCCACGCGCAGTTTTCCCGTGCGGCCGCGCGCCGTCGCGCGTGCGCGGTCCTGCAGATCCTGGGCATCGAGCACGAGCAGGCGCGCCCGCTCCAGGATCTCGCGCCCCACAGGGGTGAGTTCGGCGCGGCGCCCGATGCGATCGAAGAGGGGCGCGCCCAGCTCCTCCTCGAGGGTCTGGATGCTGCGTGAAAGCGCCGGCTGCGTCAGGTGCACGCGTTCGGCCGCACGGCTGAAGGACCCCGTCTCGGCCAGGGCGATCAGGTGACGGAGCTGGACGAGCGTCATGGTCAGGCCATTTGATGACTATGGCGCATCGTATTCCATTGAACAATGCATTGGACTTTGTTCAGGACCGTTCCTACATTGGCCGGCACCGATGGCCTCGGCTTGTGGTGCCGAGCCCGGAACAGATGGAGCCTACGCCATGAGCCTCTCGCTTGCCCGCCTCGGCCGCCGCGCCGCCATCGCCACCACCGTGGCACTTGCCGCCAGCGCCGCCTGGTCGCAGGGTTCGAGCCTCAAGCCCGTCACACTGCTCGTGCCCTACCCGGCCGGCGGCCTGTCGGACGTGATTGCGCGCATGGTCGAGAAGCCGCTTGCCCGGGCCGCGGGGCAGATGGTCATCGTGGACAACCTGGGAGGAGCGTCGGGCTCCATCGCCGCCCAGAAGGTCCTCAACACCCCGGCCGACGGCAACATCGTCTACCAGGGCTCGCCCAACGAGCTCATCCTCGCGCCGATTGCCCTGCAGTCGGTCAAGTACAAGGCCGAGGACTGGCGCATGGTGCAGGTCATCGGCAGCTTCCCGATGGCGGTGCTGGCCCGCAAGGGCCTGCCGGCCAGCAACATCGACGAGCTGGTGGCGCTGGCAAAGAAGGCTTCGGCCGAAGGCAAGCCGCTGACCTATGCCAGCGTGGGCGTCGGCTCGCTCTACCACTTCGTGGGCGCGAGCTTCGCGCACACCCTGGGCGTGCAGATGAACCACGTGCCCTACCGCGGCCTGGCGCCGGCGCTGCAGGACCTGGGCGGCAACCTGGTGGACGTGGCCTTCTTCGTCGTCGACTCGCGCCTGCCCGGCTTCGTCGACCAGGGCCTGTTCAAGGTGCTTGCCACGATGGCCCAGCCTGGCAAGCCGGAGGCCAAGTTCCTGGAGAAGTACCCGAGCATCACCGAGCACAAGGCCTTCAAGGATTTCGCCTTCGACGCCTGGACGGGCTACTTCGTGCGCAAGGACACGCCCGAGAGCGTCGTCGCGGCCCTGAACAGGAACCTGGCCACCGCCATGGGCGACCCCGAGGCGCGCAGGAAGCTCGAGGAACTGGGCGGGCGTGTGCCCCCGATGATGGGGCCGGCCGATGCGCAGAAGGAGTTCGAGCGCCAGACGGCCCGCTTCCGCGCCATCGCCCGCAGCATCAAGCTCGAGGCGCTCTGAGCGCCGCCCCGCATCGCCCACGCCCGCAACAGGCAACTGGAGTTCCCGATGAGCAAGGTGATCGTTCTCGGCGCCGGCCTGCTCGGCGTCACCTCGGCCTACTACCTGCGCCAGCTCGGCCATGACGTGACGGTGGTGGACCGCCAGGCCACGCCGGCGGCGGAGACCAGCTTCGCCAACGGCGGCCAGATCTCGGTGAGCCACGCCGAGCCGTGGGCCAACCCGAGCGCGCCGCTGAAGGTGCTGAAGTGGCTCGGCCAGGAAGATGCGCCGCTGCTCTTCAGGCTGCGCGCCGACATGCGCCAGTGGCTCTGGGGCCTGGCCTTCCTGCGCGAGTGCACGCCGGCGCGCACGCGCCACAACATCGAGCAGATCGTGCGCCTGGGCACCTACAGCCGCGAGATGCTGCAGGAACTTCGCACCGCGCGCGGCATCGAGTACGACCAGCGCACGCAAGGCATCCTGCACTTCTACACGAGCCAGGAGGAGTTCGACGGTGCCGAGGCGCCGGCGGCGCAGATGCGCGCGCTGGGCTGCGACCGCCGCGTGATCTCGGCCGACGAGGCCGTGCGCATCGAGCCGGCGCTCGCGCACATCCGCCCGCAGTTGGCGGGAGCCACCTACACCGCCGAGGACGAGTCGGGCGACGCGAACCGCTTCGCACGAGAGCTGGTGGAACGCTGCCGCGCCGACGGCGTGCAGTTCCTGATGAGCCACACCGTGACGGCTTTGCGCGAGGCCGGCGGCGGCATCGACCATGTCGAGGCCACCGACGCCGAGGGTCGCTTCCAGCACCTGCGCGCCGACGCCTACGTGCTCGCGATGGGCAGCCTGTCGCCCCTGTATGCGCAGCAGCTGGGCATCCGGCTGCCGATCTACCCGGCCAAGGGCTACTCGGTGACCATGCCGGTGAAGGACGCGCGCATGGCGCACCAGGTGTCGCTGACCGACGACGAGTACAAGCTCGTGTTCTCGCGCCTGGGCAACCGGCTGCGCATCGCCGGCACGGCCGAGCTCAACGGCTACGACCGGGACCTGAACCGGGTGCGCTGCGAGGCCATCGTGCGGCGCGTGGAGGAGCTCTTCCCCGGAGCCGGCGACAGCACCCAGGCCCAGTTCTGGACCGGCCTGCGGCCGGCCACGCCGAGCAACGTGCCGATCATCGGCCGCAGCAAGCTGTCCAATCTGTTCCTGAACACCGGCCACGGCACGCTGGGCTGGACGCACTCGTGCGGCTCGGGCAAGAGCGTCGCGCGCATCGTCTCCGGCCTGGAGCCGGAGGTCGACTTCGCGTTTGCAGGCCTGGACCGCCCCAGCGGGCGCGCGGGCTCGCGAAAGCTCGCGCAGCAGGCCGCCGGCTGAGCTGCAACCCGTTGCGCCCGCGTGCCCAGCGCGGGCATGCGCAAGCGTAGGCGCACAGGCACACGCCCACACGCCACGCCCGCAGGCGCGGACCCGGTACCGGCAAAGGACAGCGGCCCCTCACCTGACGATGAGGGGCCGCTGCAAGAGTCTTATCTGGGGTGGCTGATGGGACTCGAACCCACGACGACCAGAATCACAATCTGGGACTCTACCAACTGAGCTACAGCCACCGTAGAACCCGAAATTCTAGCATCGGCGCCGGGATGAACAGACCCCCCAGGCCGTGCCTGCCGGGCGCGCCCGATCAGGTTCCCACCGCCGACGCCGCGGCCGCAGAAGCCTTGGCCGCCGGCTTGACTTCGGCGCGGTGGCGCTTCTTCAGGGCCTCGGTGTAGGCAGCGGATTCGGCAGCAGCCCACAGCTGGCCCAGCTGCTCGGCGAGCCGAGCCTCGGTCTGGGCATCGACCTCGCGGGGCAGCACCTTCAGCACCCGCACCACCGTGTAGCCTGCGTCCCCGAGGCTCACGCCCAGCGCGGCGGGCAGCTTGTCGGCGGGCGCCTTGAGCACCTCGTCCAGCACCTGCCGGGGCAGGTCCTGCGGCAGGTTGCGCGCCACCACGAGCTTGCGCGCAAGCGCCTTGGCGCCGTCCTGGCGCAGCTCCGCCAGGCGGGCCTCGCCGTCCTTCCTGGCCAGTGCGGCCGCCTGTTCGCGCACCACGGCCTCGCGCACGCGGTCGCGCACGTCGGCCAGCGGCGGGGTGCGTGCCGGGGTGTGTCCCACCACCCGCGCGGAGACGAGCTGGCTGCCGCCGAGATCGATGGCCTCGGTGTTGCGCCTGTTCTTCAGCGAGTCGCTGGCGAAGACGGCCTCCAGGAGCTTGACCGACCCGAGCGGGCCCTGTGCGCCCGGTGCCGGCTTGCGCTGCACGGTGGCGGTCTGCTTGACGAGCTTGAACTTGTCGATCGCGGGCTGGAGGTTCTCGGACTGCTCGTAGACCGTGTTCGTGAACTGCTCGGCAGCCTCGGCAAAGCGCTTCTGCGCCTGCTGGGTTCGCAGCGTGAGCTCGATCTCCGGGCGCACCTGGGCCAGCGGCTTCTTCTGTCCGCCGCGCACGGCATCCAGCCGGATGATGTGGTAGCCGAAGTCAGTCTCGACCAGGTCGCTGATCTCCCCGGGCTTCATCGAGAAGGCCTTCTCCTCGAAGGGCTTGACCATGGCGCCGCGTCCGAAGAAGTCGAGGTCACCCCCGCGCTCGGCCGAGCCCGGGTCCTGGGAATTCTTCCGCGCGAGCTCGCCGAAGCTGGCTGGCGCCTTGCGCACCTGGGTCAGCAGCTCCTCGGCCTTCTTGCGTGCCTTCTCGCGCTCGGCGGCCGGCTGGTCCTTCGCGGCGTTGATGAGGATGTGGCTCGCCCGTCGCTCCTCGGCGGCCGTGAAGCGCGCGGCGTTGTCGTCGTAGAACTTCGTGATCTCGGCGTCGGTGATCGCCAGCCCGGCCTTGATCGAATCCAGGCTCAGCACGACGTACTCGATCTGGGCCTGCTCGGGCAGGCGCAAGGCCGCCTCGTTGGACTTGTACCAGGCCTCCAGCTCGGCGTCGGTCGGCTTCACCTTGGCCGCGTAGTCGGGAGCCGCAAAGCGCTCGAGCTCGATCTCGCGCCGCTGCAGCCAGGTGTCGAGCATCGTCGAGCTGGCCGACTTGGGCAGGATCGAGGCGCTGCCCAGGCCGGCCATCACCTGGCGCGTGCCGAGGTCGGCGCGCAGCTGCTCGGCAAAGGCCTCCGAGCTCAGGCCCTGCGCGGCCAGCACGTCCTTGTTGACGGTGCCGTCCGCGTTGCGCAGGGCGGCCAGCTGGGGATCGGTGCGGAAGATGCGCTGCAGCCGCTCGTCACCGGGCGCGAGGTTGCCGGACTGGGCGGCAGCCCGCATCACGCGCTCGCGCACGAGGTTGTCGAGGGTCTCCTGGCGCGCCTGCGGCGTGTCGAACACCTTCACGTCGAGCCCGGGCATCTGGCGGCGCATCTGGTCGAGCCAGCGCTGGTGCGCGAGGTCCCAGTCGGCCTGCGTGATGGACTGCCCCTCGACGGCAGCCACAGCCCGCATCCCGGGCTCGGAGAAACGGGAGTAGCCCTGCACGCCGAAGAAGACGAAGGAGGGGAAGACCAGCAGGAACAGCAAGAGCTGCAGCAGTCGGGTGTGCGAGCGGACGAATTCGAACATGGCGGAGTGCTTGGAGCCTGTGGCGGGCTGTGCGGTGGAAACGACGAAGGCGAACCGGGGTTCGCCTTCTGACTGGATGTCTGGTGGGTGCTGACGGGATCGAACCGCCGACCTACGCCTTGTAAGGGCGCCGCTCTGCCAGCTGAGCTAAGCACCCGAAGCGGAGGAGCCTGGAGATGCCGACTGCGGCGTGGTGCTCCACCCCCGGGTCGGTATTCAGTTGAGGTGGTCCTTCAGGGCCTTGCCGGGGCGGAACTTCGGCACCTTGGCCGACTTGATCTTGATCGACGCACCTGTGCGCGGGTTGCGCCCGGTGCGCGCGGCACGCTTGCTCACCGTGAAGGTGCCGAAGCCCGCGATCGCCACGCTGCCGCTCTTCTTCAGCGTGGCCTTCACGCCGCCCACCAGGGCCTCGAGGGCCCGCGCCGCGGCGGCCTTGGAGATGTCTGCTTGCTTCGCGATGTGGTCGATCAACTCGCTCTTGTTCACGTCTGCTCCCCTGTCCGGGTGTGTGGGTCGGAAGGCCCCGTTCGTCGAGGGCGCGATTCTATGCTCAAGCGGCCGAAATGCGCTCCGCAATTGCCCGGCCCACGTCCGTGGTGCCGGCACGTCCGCCGAGGTCGGCCGTACGCGGCGCGTGCGGGTCGGACAGGAGGGCCTCGATCGCCTCCAGGATCGCGTCATGCGCGTCGCGGCGACCGAAGAAGTCGAGCAGCAGCGCCGCCGACCAGATCTGACCGATGGGGTTGGCCACGCCGCGGCCGGCGATGTCGGGCGCCGAACCGTGCACGGGCTCGAAGAGGCTGGGCCACTGCCGGGTGGGGTTCAGGTTGGCCGAGGGCGCGATGCCGATGGTGCCGGTGCAGGCCGGGCCCAGATCGGAGAGGATGTCGCCAAAGAGGTTGCTCGCCACGACGACGTCGAACTGCTGCGGCCGCTGCACGAAGTGCGCGGTGAGGATGTCGATGTGGAAGCGGTCCACCGCCACGTCTGGGTAGTGGCGCGCCATGGCCTCGACGCGCTCGTCCCAGTAGGGCATGGTGATGGCGATGCCGTTGCTCTTCGTCGCGGAGGTCAGCTTGCGCCGCGGCCGGCGCATGGCCTGCTCGAAGGCGAACTTCAGCACGCGGTCCACGCCTTGGCGCGACATGATCGTCTGCTGCATCACGATCTCGCGCTCGGTGCCCTCGTACATCCGCCCGCCCACCGACGAGTACTCGCCTTCCGTGTTCTCGCGCACGATCAGCATGTCGATGGCGCCCGGAGCCAGCGGCTGGCCCTGGCGGTCCACCAGCGGGGAGCGGATGCCGGGCATGAGCCGCGCCGGCCGCAGGTTCACGTACTGGTCGAATTCGCGCCGGAACTTCAGCAGCGAACCCCACAGCGAGACGTGGTCCGGCACGGTGGCGGGCCAGCCCACGGCGCCGAAGAAGATCGCGTCGTGCCCGCCAATGCGGTCCTTCCAGTCGTCGGGCATCATCTGACCGTGCCGGGCGTAGTACGCGCAGTTGGCAAAGTCGAAGTCGTCGAGTTGCAGCGGGATGCCGAAGCGGCGAGCCGCCGCGTCCAGCGCACGCAGGCCCTCGGGCATCACTTCCTGGCCGATCCCGTCACCCGGGATCACGGCGATGCGAATGGGGGAGGTCGTCATGTTCGGTTCTCCCGGGGTCATCGGGTGGAGTTCGCGATTGTCCCCCGGCAGGCTGGGCCTGCCGTCAGGGCTTCGAAGTGGCGGGCGCGGCCGGGGCTCCAGTCTGCCGCACCACGAGCCACACGCCCACGGCCGTCAGCACCATGCCCGCCAGCACCAGCCCGGTGAGCGCCTCGCCGAAGAGCAGCCAGGCCATCACCGCCGTGCACGGCGGCACGAGGTACAGCAGGCTCGTGACCTGGGTGGCAGCTCCGCGCTGGATGAGCAGCACGAGCAGCGAGCTGCCGCCCAGCGTCAGCACGAGCACCGACCATGCCATCGCGCCGATCATCTGCGGCGTCCAGCGCGCGGCCTCGGTCTCGAGGGCAGCCAGGGGCAGGGCCACCACCAGGGCGGCCATCAGCTGGATGGCGTTGGCGGCGCGCACGTCGGCGGGCTTCACGTGGCGCTTCTGGTAGAGCGTGCCGATCGTGATGCCGAGCAAGGCGCCGATGGCCAGCAGGATCGTCGGCGCGCTGGCCTCCCCCAGGCCGAGCTTGCGCCACACGACGAGCACGAGCCCCGCCAGCCCGAGCACGAGCCCGAGCCACTGGGCCGTCGTGGCGCGCTGCGTCGACGCCCGGCTGGACAGCCACAGCGCCGTGAGGATCGGCTGCAGCCCGACGATCAGGGCCGCCGTGCCCGCCGACATGCCGGCCTTGACCGCCGCCCACACCCCTCCGAGGTAGCAGGTGTGCATGAGCACCCCCACCACCGCCAGGTGGGCCCACTGCGCGCGTTCGCGCGGCCAGCGCACGCCGGCCCATCGGATCCACAGCAGGAAGGCCAGCACCGAGAAGGCGAAGCGCCAGGCCAGGAAGGTCATCGGCGGCGCGTGCGGCATGCCCAGCCGCGCCACCACGAAGCCGGTGCTCCAGATCAGCACGAAGACGACCGGCATCGCCGCCAGCATCGCGGCGCGGCGGTCGTCGGGCGGCGGCACGGAGGGCTCAGCGTGCGCGTGCCCGGATTTCGGGCAACGCGCGGCGCAGGTAATAGGCCATCGACCAGATCGTCAGCACGGCCGCGGCGTGGATGAGCACGGTGCCCCACAGCCGGGTGTCGATGATGCCGAAGAGGCGCCCGTCGAAGAGCAGGAACGGGATGGCCACCATCTGCACCACCGTCTTGACCTTGCCCACCATGTGCACCGCCACGCTGCGCGAGGCGCCGATCTGGGCCATCCACTCGCGCAGCGCGGAGATGGAGATCTCTCGCCCGACGATGACAAGGGCCACGAAGGCGTTGACCCGGTCGAGCTGCAGCAGGATCAGGAGCGTGGCGCACACGAGCAGCTTGTCGGCCACGGGGTCGAGGAAGGCGCCGAAGGCGGAGGCCTGGTTCAGCCGGCGTGCCAGCCAGCCATCGAGCCAGTCGGTGAGCGCGATCGCCACGAACAGCACGGTGGCCACGAGGTTCTGCGTGCCCGAGGCCCACGGCAGGTAGAAGATCGCCACCACCAGCGGGATGGCCACGATGCGGGCCCAGGTCAGCAGCGTCGGCAGCGTGAAGAACATGGGGTGGATTGTGCCCTCATGCGAACGGCGGGCCGGGCAGCGGGCGATCGGCCGGCGCACGGGGCTGGAGCAGGATCAATCCAGGCTGCGCGGCTTGAAGCGGCGAGCGTCGTCGAACAGGAAGGCTTCCGTGAAACGCCAGGGGCGGGGCAGGTGCGCGACCGGACCGAAGGGCGCGGCGCGGCGCACCGCCTCCATGGCCAGCTGGACCGTGTCGCGCGCCTGGCCGGGCTGGCGCAGCACGCGAATCTCCCGCACGTGCCCGTCGGCCTGGAGCTCCACCTCCAGGACGGGGATCGCCAGCAGCGGCTCAGGGACCCTCCCCATGTACGTGCCACCCGGGTGGGCCGCCACCATGCGGCGCGCGGCCTGCTGCCGGTACTCCTCCCAGTTGCGCACGCGTCCGCCCATCGGCAACGCGGGGCTGCCGCCCGGCAACTGCGTACCCGGCGCAGGCAGGGGAACGGCCGGCGTGCCCAGTCGAGCCCCGGGGCCGGATGGCGAGGCAGGCGCCGCCGTGGGCGAAGCCGGCGCCGCACCGGGCATCGGGGCGGCCGGACCGGCCGGGCCCGCCGGTGCCGGCGGCGGCAGGGGACGCGAGCCGCAACCGGCCAGACACAGCACCACCACACCAGCCAGGCCGGTCAGGCGCAGGGATGGTCCGTGGCGGGCCGCACACGGGCGACCGCTGCGGTGTTCAATGCAAGGCACGGTAGATCTCCTCGGCCAATTCACGCGACACCCCTTCGACGCTCGCCAGGTCCTCGACGCTGGCCGAGGCCACCCCACGCACGCCACCGAAGCGCTGCAGCAGGCGGGCCCGCCGCTTCGGCCCGACGCCGGGAATGTCCTCCAGGCGACTTCCGCCCGTGCGCACCCGCGCGCGCTTGGCGCGCATCCCGGTGATGGCAAACCGGTGCGCCTCGTCGCGGATCTGCGCCACCAGCATGAGTGCAGCCGAATCCCGGCCCAGCGCCACCTTCTGCCGGCCGTCGGCGAAGACCAGCTCCTCCAGGCCGACCTTGCGCCCCTCACCCTTCTCGACGCCGACGATGACGGACAGGTCCAGGCCCAGTTCGCCAAACACCTCGCGCGCCACCGAGACCTGGCCGCGCCCACCGTCCACGAGGACCAGATCCGGCAAGCGTGCGCTGGACGGCGCCCCTTCCTGGGCGGGCTCGGCAAGCCGGGCGTAGCGCCGCTGCAGCACCTGTCGCATTGCGGCGTAGTCGTCGCCCGGCGTCACGCCCTCGACGTTGAAGCGGCGGTACTGCGCTGGCTGCATCGCGTGGGCCTCGTACACGACGCACGAGGCCTGGGTCGCCTCGCCGGCGGTGTGGCTCACGTCGAAGCACTCGATGCGCAGGCGGTCGAGGTCGGAGGCGTCCAGGTCGAGCGACTCGGCCAGGGCCCGCGTGCGCTCGCGCTGCGAACCTTCTTCGGCCAGCAGCCGCGCCAGCGCGAGCTCGGCGCCCGTGACGGCCATGTCGAGCCACGCGCGGCGCTGCTCGCGAGGCTGGTGCACCGCTCGCACGCGCACGCCTGCGGCGGTCGACAGCGCCTCGAGCAGCGGGGCCGGGGCCGCGTGGCTCAGCACGAGCAGCGGCGGGGGCACCTGGGACAGGTAGTGCTGGGCCAGGAAGGCCTCCAGCACCTGCTGCTCCACCGGCACCTCGGCCTCGGCCGCCTCGCCGCTCCAGGCCACGCCTTCCTCCACATGGGCGGGAAAGTACGCGCGGTCGCCGAGGTGCCGTCCACCCCGCACCATCGCGAGGTTCACGCAGGCGCGGCCGCCCTGCACCTTCACGGCCAGGATGTCGACGTCGCGGTCGGTCGCCGAGAAGCTGCTCTCGTCCACCGACTGGCGGTGCAGCACGCGCGACAGGGCCGAGATCTGGTTGCGCACCTGCGCCGCCTGCTCGAAGGCCAGCACCTCGGCGTGGGCCATCATGCGCTGCTGCATCTCCTCCAGCACCGCGTCGGCCTCGCCACGCAGGAAGGCCTCGGCATCGCGCACGTCGCGCGCGTAGTCCTCGCCGGACACCAGCCCCACGCAGGGTCCGGAGCAGCGCCGGATCTGGTAGAGCAGGCACGGTCGCGAGCGGTTGGCAAAGACCGTGTCCTCGCAGGTGCGCAGCCGGAACACCTTCTGCACCAGCTGGATCGTCTCCTTGACGGCCCATGCGCTCGGATAGGGGCCGAAGTAGCGGTGACGCCGGTCCACGCTGCCACGGTAGTAGGCCACGCGCGCAAAGCGCTGCGCGGCGCTGGCCGGCACGCGCCCCTCCTCGGGCGAGCCTGTCAGCAGCAGGTAGGGGTAGCTCTTGTCGTCCCGGAAGAGGATGTTGAAGCGCGGGTTCAGCGCCTTGATGAGGTTGTTCTCGAGCAGCAGCGCCTCGGCCTCGGAGCGCACGACGGTGGTCTCCAGGCGGGCGATGCGCCCCACCATCACACCGATGCGCGTGCCGCCATGGTCCTTGTGGAAATAGCTGGACACGCGCTTGCGCAGGTCACGCGCCTTGCCCACGTAGAGCACCTGTCCCTGGGCATCGAAGTAGCGGTACACGCCCGGTCGCGCCGGCAGCGCGGCCACCTCGGCCAGCAGGGCCTGGCGCCGAACGTCCTCGGCGGACTCGACGGCTTCGGCGGAATCGGGAGGGTCGGCAGGCGCGTTCACGGTCGGGCGCGATTGTGGCGCGTCCTGATAATGGCCCCGTGGACACGCCAGGCATCCTCGACGCATGGGGCAACGACCCGGCGCGCGCCGCCGGGGTTACGGGCCGCCGCTGGGACGTCTTCTGCCGTGTCGTTGACAACCTCGGTGACGTCGGGGTGTGCTGGCGCCTGGCGTGCGGCCTGGCACGCCGGGGCCAGCACGTGCGGCTGTGGATCGACGAGCCCGGGCCTCTGGCGTGGATGGCGCCGGACGGGGAGCCGGGCGTGCAGTGCGTGCGCTGGACCACGCCGTGGAGCCCGCCTCAGGGCCTCTTCGAGCCTGGCGACGTCGTCGTCGAGGCTTTCGGCTGCGAGCTGCCGGGCGAGGTGCTGGCGGCGATGGCGCAGCGCAGTCGCACGGCGGCTGCTGCGCCGCTGTGGCTCGACCTGGAGTACCTCAGCGCCGAGCCGTGGGTGAGGCGCAGCCACGGCCTGCCTTCGCCGCAGTTCCACGGGCCGGCTGCAGGCCTCACGCGCTGGTTCTTCTTCCCCGGCTTCGAGCCGGGCACGGGCGGCCTGCTGCGCGAGCCCGGCCTCCTGCGCACGCGCGAGGCCTTCGATCGCGACGCGTGGCTGGCCGCGCGCGGCCTGGCGCGCGGCGCGCACGAAAGGGTGCTCGTCGTCTTCTGCTACGACGACGCGCCCGCGCTGGCCAGGCTGCCGCATGCCTGGCACGAGGCGACCGGCGACGGCCGGCACCTGGTGCTGCTCACGCCCGGCCCTGCACAGCGCGCAGGCGCCGGCCTCGACTGGCCTGCCGGCACGCGCGTGCACGCGCTGCCCTGGCTGGCGCAGGACGACTTCGACCGCCTGCTGTGGAGCGCCGACCTGGCCACCGTGCGCGGGGAGGACTCCCTGGTGCGCGCCATCTGGGCCGGAGTGCCCTTCCTGTGGCAGGCCTACCCGCAGCACGATGGCGCCCACGCGGCCAAGGTGGAGGCGATGCTCGACGCCCTGGCGGCCACCGACGGCCTGGCCGCACCGGTGGCAGCCGCCTGGCGAGCCTGGAACGCGACGGCGCAGGCCTTCGGATCGGGGGCGGCTCAACGGCCGGGGGTCCCCGAGTCCGAATGGCTCCTGCCACCCCTGCAGCCCTGGGGAGCCGCGGTGCGCGCCTGGCGCAGCCGGCTGGCCGCACAACCTGACCTGGTGTCGCAACTGCTTGCCTTTGCCTCGGCGCATGGCCCGGCCCCAGGTTAGAATGGAGGGCTTTGCAAGGCGCGCACCAAGCCTCTTGCCTCGACCGATTCAACGACAGGGCCGAACGCCATGAAACTCGCGCAGGAAATCCGTGCCGGCAACGTGATCATGCAGGGCAAGGACCCGATGGTCGTGCTCAAGACCGAATACAGCCGCGGAGGCCGCGGCGCGGCCACCGTGCGCATGAAGATGAAGAACCTGCTCAACGGTGGCGGGGCCGAGGTCGTCTTCAAGGCCGACGACAAGATGGACCAGATCATCCTCGACAAGAAGGAGTGCACCTACTCCTACTTCGCCGACCCGATGTACGTGTTCATGGATGCCGAGTACAACCAGTACGAGGTCGAGGCCGACAACATGGGCGACGCGATCCAGTACCTGGAAGACTCGATGTCCGTGGAAGTGACCTTCTACGACGGCAAGGCGATCTCGGTGGAGATGCCCACCACCGTGGTGCGCGAGATCGAGACCGAGCCCGCCGTCAAGGGCGACACCTCGGGCAAGGTGATGAAGCCCGCCAAGCTGGTGGGCACGGGCTTCGAGATCTCGGTGCCGCTGTTCGTCGAGAGCGGCGACAAGGTCGAGATCGACACCCGCACGCACGAGTACCGCAAGCGCGTCTGAACGCGTGCGGGGCGCCGGTCGGGGCCTGAGGTGAGCTTCGACTTCGACGCCGCCGTCGTCGCCCCGTTCCGGATGCAGCCCGGGCTCAGGCGCCTGGCGCCCGGCGCGCAGCACCTCACCCCCTGCGGGAGCGGCTCACGCCACCAGCGCGAGAAGCTCGCCGTGCTGTCGGCCTTCGCTGCGCAGGCGCTGCTGGTGCGTGAGGGTTTCGACCCCTCTGCCGCCCTGGCCTGCCTGGCTGCGCATGCCGCTGCGGAACACCCGCAGCACTTCGGCTGGGACGCCCGTGCGGCCACGGCATTGGGAGTGTGCGTCTCGGCCGACGGCCAGACCGTCGACGACCAGGGCGCCGGCGTCTTCGGCCTGGGCGACGAGATCGGGCGCTGCCTGCGCGGGCTGCCCCCGGCGTGGCGCCTGGCCGGCCTGCTCAGCCTGGCCTTCGAGGAGGACTTCGCCCTCCTGGACGGGCGCGACGGCACGGTGCCCTGGCTGGCCGTCGCCCTGCCCTCCCACTGGGCACCGGAGGAGAAGGTCGGGCTGCATTTCCGCGGCGTGCACGCACCCGTGGCCGACAACGAACAGTTGCTGGCTGCGGCCGACCGCCTGCCCGCGCTCATCTGCGCGGGGCCACCCTACGAGCGCTTCGTCTGGAGCCTGGGCACGCACCCGCGCCTGCATGCGCACCCGCGTCGCAGCCCGCGCGAGCCCTGGCCCGTGGGAGACCCCCAGGCCGTCGCGCAGGCGGCGTGGTGGCGCACCGAGCGGCAGACCTTCCTGCCGCTGCCGGCGACGGCCTGTGGCGCGCCGATGGCCGTCTTCACGATCCACGTGCAGGTCTCACCTCTCGAGCAGGCGCTGGCCGATCCGGTGCGGGCGAGCCGCCTGCATGCGGCGCTCGCCTCGATGAGCCCGGCCGTGCTGGCCTACCGGGGCCTGGCCGAGGCACGCGACGATCTGCTGGCCTGGCTCGGCCAGCGCGCCGTCGCATGAAGCCGCGCCCGGCCGCGCTCGAGGCGGCCGACATCGAGTTCGGCGACGACGGCCTGCCACGCTCGCGCACCTACGGCGACCTCTACCACCCGCGCGAGGGCGCGCTCGAGCAGGCCCGGCACGTCTTCCTGGCCGGCAACGGGCTGCCGGCTCGGTGGCAGGGCCGCCAGGACTTCACGATCCTGGAGACCGGATTCGGCCTGGGGCACAACTTCCTGGCCACCCTGGCGACGTGGCGGGAGGACCCGCATCGCAGCCGGCGGTTGCACGTCGTCTCGGTGGAGGCCCACCCTGTGCGTCGCGACGACCTGGCGCGCGCGCACTCGGGTTCACCGTGGCCGGGGACGGTGGACACGCTGCTCGACGCCTGGCCCGAGCCCGAGCCGGGCCTGCACCTGCTGGAGTTCGACGAAGGTTCCGTACGGCTGTGGCTGGCACTGGGCGACGTCGCCACCTGGCTGCCGCGGCTGCGCGTGCGCGCCGATGCCTTCTTCCTGGACGGCTTCGCACCCGCCCGCAACCCGCAGATGTGGACGCCCCAGGTGTTTGGCGCCCTGGCCCGGCTGGCGGCTGCCCAGGCCACGGCCGCCACCTGGAGCGCGGCCCGCGTGGTACGCGAAGGCCTGGAGCAGGCAGGCTTCGAGGTCCGGCCGGCACCGGGTTTCGGGCACAAGCGCGACACGACGGTGGCCGTCTTCGCGCCGCGCCACGGGGCCGCGAAGCAGGCCCGGGGATCGGGCGCCTGGCCCGTCAGCCCCATGGGCGTACAGGTCCCGGGGCGTGGGGCCGCGCCTGGCGTGCCTCGACACGCGCTCGTGATCGGTGGCGGCCTGGCCGGGGCGGCAGCGGCTGCCGCGCTGGCCCGCGCGGGCTGGCGCTGCACGGTGTTCGATCGCCACGCCGAACCGGCGGGCGAGGCCTCAGGAAATCCGGCTGGCATCTTCCATGCCGGCGCGGGACACGGGGAGCACCGCCATGCCGACCTGCTCGCGCAGGCGGCTCGCCTGGCTGCGCCGCGCTACCGCCAGCTCGTGCGCGAGGGCCGGGTGCGGGGCGCTGTTTGCGGCCTGGTACACGGTGACCGGCCCGATCCGGCGGGGGGCTGGATCGCCCCGCGCGACCTGGTGGCAAGCTGGCTGGGGACGCCAGGCGTGACGCTGCGCATGGGCTGCACGGTCGAGGCGTTGCGTCGGGAGGCGGACGGCTGGCGGGCCTGCGGACCCTCGATGCAGCCCCTGGCCGAGGGCGACATCGCCGTGCTCGCGGGTGGCGCCGGCCTGGCCGCCTTGCTGCAGGCCGCAGGGGGCGACATACCCGATGCACGCCTCGTGCGCGGGCAGCTCAGCTGGGTCGATTGGCCGCTGGCGCTGGAGCGGCCCGTCACGGGCCAGGGCTACGCGCTGTCGCTGCCCGACGGGCAGCTCGTCTTCGGCGCCACTGCGCATCCGGGTGACACCGACGAACAGTTGCGGCCAACCGACCATGCGTGGAACGTGCTGCGCCTGCAGGCGCTCACCGGCATCGCGCTGCCCCCCGGATGGGGCTGGAAAGGCCGCGTGGGCTGGCGCTGCACGGCATCCGATCGGCTGCCCTGGGTCGGTGCCGTGCCGCTTCAGGCCGCACCTGGCGAGCCCGTGCAGGTACCTCGCCTGGACAGGCCGCTGCTGGTGCCGCGCGTGGCGGGCCTCTTCGTGCTCGGCGGCCTGGGTTCGCGCGGGCTCACCTGGGCGCCGCTGCTCGCCGAGCTGCTTGCCGCCTGGGTGGATGGCACGCCGATGCCCCTGGCCAGCGAACTCGCCGACGCGCTCGACCCCGCGCGCGAGGTGCTGCGCCGGACTCGCCGCGCGGCGGCACGGGCTCACCGGGCCCATCGGACGCATCGAGCCGACCAGGACGCCTGAGGGCCTTCCGGGCCCCGGGCGCAAGGTCCCGGCACCCGATCAGAACTCCAGCGTGCGCACGCCCCCGGCGGTGCCCAGCAGGCACACCTTCGCACGGTGGCGCGCAAAGATGCCCACGGTGACCACGCCCGGCCACTGGTTGATCTCGGTCTCGAGGGCCAGCGGATCCTCGATGCGCAGCCCGTGCACGTCCAGGATCGGGTGGCCGTTGTCGGTGACCACCCCCACGCGCAGCCGCGCGTCGCCGCCGAGTTGCGCAAAACGCCTGGCCACCTGGGGTGCGGCCATCTCGATCACCTCCACGGGCAGCGGGTAGCGCCCCAGCACCGGCACCTGCTTGGAGGCATCGGCGATGCACACGAAGCGCTCGGCCAGGTCGGCCACGATCTTCTCGCGCGTGAGCGCGGCACCACCGCCCTTGATCATGCAGCCGCGCGGGTCGATCTCGTCGGCCCCGTCGATGTAGACCGGCAGCCGGTCCGAGAGCTCGCCGGGCTGCAGCACCCGGATGCCGTGTCCCAGCAGGCGCTGCGTGCTCTGCACCGAGCTCGACACGGCCCCCGCCACGGCCACCCCGGAAGCCGCCAGGGCATCGATGAAGCGGTTCACGGTCGAGCCGGTGCCCACGCCGATCACGGCACCGGCGGGCACATAGGCCAGCGCCGCGCGGCCCACGGCCGCCTTGAGTTCGTCCTGGTTCATCGCAGCCGGGGCGTTTGAGACAATGGTCCGATTATGGCCGTCGTCCCCTACTCGCTTGCCCGATCCTTCCTCTTCGGCCTGGACGCCGAAGCGGCACACGACCTGACGCTGGGCACGATCGCGCGGCTGCAGAACACCCCGGCGCAGTGCCTGTGGGCACAGCCCCGCGTGGACGATCCGGTGGAGGTGGCGGGCCTGCGCTTTCCCAACCGCGTCGGCCTGGCCGCAGGGCTCGACAAGGATGGCCGCTGCATCGACGGGCTGGGCGCGATGGGCTTCGGCTTCATCGAGGTGGGCACCGTCACGCCGAAGCCGCAGCCCGGCAACCCCAAGCCGCGCATCTTCCGCCTGCCCGAGCGCCAGGCGCTCATCAACCGCCTGGGCTTCAACAACGCCGGCCTGTCGGCCTTCATCGACAACGTGCGCCGCGCCCGCAGCTTCCGCGCCGCCGGCGGCATCGTCGGGCTGAACATCGGGAAGAACGCGGCCACGCCGATCGAGCAGGCGGCCGACGACTACCTCGCGGGCCTGGACGGCGTGTACCCGCATGCCGATTACGTCACCGTCAACATCTCGAGCCCGAACACGAAGAACCTGCGCGCCTTGCAGTCCGACGAGGCGCTCGATGCGCTGCTGGATGCCTTGCAGGCCAGGCGGGCGCAACTGGCCGACGTGCACGGCCGACACGTGCCGCTGTTCCTGAAGATCGCGCCGGACCTGGACGAGGCACAGGTGACGCTGATCGCCGCCACGCTGCAGCGGCACGGCATCGACGGCGTGATCGCGACCAACACCACCATCGCCCGCGACGCCGTGGCCGGGCTCGCGCATGCGCAGGAGGCGGGCGGGCTGTCGGGAGCGCCGCTGCTCGAGGCGAGCAACCGCGTGATCCGCGCGCTGCGCGCGGCCCTCGGCCCGGGCTTTCCGATCATCGGCGTGGGCGGCGTGTGCAGCGGCGCCGACGCGCGCAGCAAGATCGAGGCGGGCGCCGACCTGGTGCAGATCTACACGGGGTTCATCTACGGCGGACCGCCGCTGGTCCAGGAGGTCGCACATGCCATCCGGGGTACCCGCACCTGAGTCCGGTCACGGGACGGCCGCGCTGATCGCGCAGGCCTTCGAAACCCTGGATGCGCTGCGGCGCGCCGGGCGCCTGGCCGACGCGCAGCGACTTGGCCAGCAGATCGTCGGGGAGTTTCCCGAACTGGCAGAAGCCTGGAACCGGCTGGGCGTGGTGCAGGCCGAGCTCGGCCAGGGCCTGCAGGCGGTCGTGAGCCTGGAGCAAGCCATCGCGCTCGCCCCGCGCGACCCCTCGCACCGTGCCAACCTGGCCGAAGTCCTGCGGCGAGCGGGACTGGCCGCCCGCGCCCTCGGCCCAGGGCAGGCAGCCGTGGAAATCGACCCGGATCACGTGGCCTCGCGTGTGAACCTGGCCTACGCGCTGCTGGACTGCAGCCGGCCGGCGGAGGCCCTGCCGCACTTCGAGCATGCCTGCAGCCGGGACCCCCGCCACCCGCAGGCCTGGTTCGGGCGCGGGCGTGCGCTGGCTGCCCTGCGCAGGCTGCCCGAAGCGGCGCAGGCCCTCGAGCACTGCACCACCCTCGCCCCGCAGGATCCGGAGCTGCGCCTGGCGCTGGCGAACGTGCGGCGCATGCTCGGCGAACTCGAGCAGGCACAGGCGCAGGCCGATCGCGCCGCCGTGATCTGGCCCGCCCACCCGGCGGTGGCGCTGGCGCGCGCCGATGTGCTGATCGAGCAAGGCCGCAGTGCCGAGGCCGAGGCGGTGCTGCGCGAGGGGCTGCGTGCCACCCCCAACGTACCTGGGCTGGCCTACCGGCTGTCACTGGCCGTGCTGGACCAGGGTCGCTACCGGGAGGGCTTTGCCCTGTACGAATCGCGCCTGCAGCTCGGACCGGGCGATGTGTCCAACCCGATCCGCCAGCCGATGCAGCGCCGCCCCTTCTGGCAGGGCGAGGACTTGCGCGGCAAGGGCCTGCTCGTCCTCACCGAGCAGGGATTCGGCGACCACATCCAGTTCTGCCGCTTCGTGCCACGGCTGGCCGCAGCCGGGGCGGCGGTCATCCTCGGCGTGCCGCCGCCCCTGCAGGAGCTCATGCGCAGCCTGGCCGGCACAGCCGTGCTCACCCAGCTCGACGAAATCCGCTCGCAGGCATTCGACTACTGGACCTTCGTCGGGAGCCTGCCGCACCGGCTCGGGGTCGATGCCGCCACCGTGGGCACGCCGGGGCCCTACCTGGGCGCCGACGCGCTGCGCCGCCAGGCCTGGCGCGAGCGCCTGTCGCGCACGCCCGGGCGGGCGCGGATCGGGCTCGTGTGGGGCGGGAGGCCCGAGGCCGACTACGAACGCCGCCGCTCGGTGCCATTCGCGGTGCTGGCCCGGCTCGGCGAGCTGCCCGGCGTGTCCTGGTACGGCCTGCAAAGCGGCGAGCGCGCCGAGGATGCGCGCGCGCACCGCGACCGCATCGAGGTGGAGCTGCTCTCGGCCCAGGAGCTCGGCACCTTCGCCGACACCGCCGCGCTCATCGCCGAGCTCGACCTGCTGATCACGGTCGACACGGCCTTCTCCCATCTGGCCGGCGCGATGGGCGCTCCGGTCTGGCTGCTGCTGCCCACCGCGGCGGATTGGCGATGGTCGCTGCAGGCCGACCGCACTCCCTGGTACCCCTCGGTGCGCATCTTTCGCCAGCAGGCCCCCGGCGACTGGGAAGGCGTGCTGGCCCGGGTGGGGGCGGCCTTGCAGCAGGCCCTGGACGAGCCCGCGGGCACGGCACACTTCGCCCCGCGCTGAGCGGGCCCCTCAGTCCCCCGCCGCCACACCCTCGCGGCGCGGGTCGGCGGCGCCGAACCAGCCGCCCGGGGTGCGCACGATCGCCTGCACCCCGCTGGTGAGTTCGATCTCGTTGACCGCATGCCCGCGGTCGCGCAGCGCCTGCACCGTCTCGGCCGAAAAGCGCCCGCGCTCCAGCGCGGTCGGACCGTTGAGGCTGCCGAAGTTGGGCAGGTCCACGGCCTGCTGCGCGTCCAGCCCGAAGGCCAGTGTCCCCAGCAGCGTCTTGGCCACGAAGTGGATGATCATCGCGCCGCCTGGCGAGCCCAGGCTCATCTCCAGGCGGCCGCTGGGGCGGTCGAACACGAGCGTGGGGCTCATGCTCGAGCGCGGGCGCTTGCCTGGCTGCACGCGGTTGGCCACCGGCCGGCCCTGTGCATCGGCAGGCGAGGCGGAAAAGTCCGTCAGCTCGTTGTTGAGCAGGTAGCCGCCGGGCAATCCGGTGCCGCCGTCGGCGAGCTGACGCGCGCCCCACACGGCCTCGATGGTCGTCGTCATCGACACCGCGTGGCCGCGCGCGTCGATGATGCTGACGTGGCTGGTGCCGTACTCGGGTTGCTCGGGCTGTGGCGCGAAGGACAGCCTCTGCACGCCGGGGGGCTGGCCGGCCGGCGCCACGCGCAGGCTCGTGGGCCCGACGAGCCCCGCGCGCTGCCTGAGGTAGTCCTGGTCGAGCAACGACTCCCAGTTGCCGCCCGGGGCCGGCACGAAGTCCGGATCGGCCACGTACTGCGCGCGGTCGGCGAAGGCCAGTCGCGCGGCCTCGGTGTAACGGTGCAGGAAGTCCGCGCCGGGAGCGGTGTCGCGCGTGGGCGTGCCCTGCCCCCAACCAAGGTGCTCGCCGATGCCCAGGATCTGCATCACTGCCAGGTGCCCGGAGGAAGGTGGCGGAAAGCCGCACACGCGGTAGCGCCGCCAGTCGGTGCACAGGGCCTCGCGCACCTTGACGCGGTAGCCGCTCAGGTCGGCCTGTGTCATCACGCCGGGGTTGGTCGGGTGGTTGCGTACGCGGTGCACCAGGTCGGCCGCCACCGGACCCTCGTAGAAGGCTGGACTGCCACGCTCGGCGATCTGCCGCAGGATCTGCGCCAGGGCCGGATTGCGCAGCATGTGGCCCACGGGCCACGCGTCGCCATCGGGCGCCCCGAACCAGTAGGCGCGGGCGGCCGGCTGGGACTTCAGGGCCGCATCGGCCTTGAGCTGCGTGTGCAGCCGCGGGCTCACCGGGAAGCCGCGCTCGGCCAGTTCGATGGCGGGCTGGAAGAGGTGCGCCCAGGGCAGCCGGCCATGCGCGCGGTGTGCCGCCTCCATCAGCCGCACGGTGCCCGGCACACCCACCGCGCGGCCGCCCACGGCAGCCTCGGTGAGGCTCAGCGGCCGGCCGTCGCGGGCCAGCAGGAGCTTCTCATCTGCGGCAGCCGGCGCCGTCTCACGGCCATCCAGGGCCGTCACGCGCCTGCCGTCCCAGTGCATCAGGAAGGCGCCGCCTCCGATGCCGCTGCTCTGCGGCTCGACCAGCGTCAGCACCATCTGCACCGCCACCGCGGCATCCACTGCCGTGCCGCCAGCGCGCAGGATGCGCAGCCCGGCCTCGGTGGCCAGGGGATTGGCGCTGGCCACCATCTGCCGCGTGGCGTGCCAGCCGGGCTTGGGCGTCCAGCCGGAGGCGCCCTCGGGCATCGCGACGGCCGCGCCGGGCGTGCGGGCGGGGGTCGGCGCCGGGCCAGATGGTGCCGCAGGGGTGCTGGCAGCTGCAGCCGGTGGCGATGGAGCGGCACACCCCCACAGGCCGGCCCCGGCGCCCAGGCCGATCAGACCGATCAGGCCGGCCGACCCGGCACGCCGGACGACAGCCTGCACAGCGGCACGCAGGCACACGCTCACTGCAGCGGCACGCCGGTCTTGGACTGCAGTTCCTCGCGCGTCACGCCGGGGGCGATCTCGACCACCTTCAGGCCGTGCGGCGTCACGTCCAACACCGCGAGGTCCGTGATGATGCGGTCCACCACGCCCACCCCTGTCAGCGGCAGCGTGCACTGCGGCAGGATCTTGAGATCGATCGTGCCGTCCTTCTTCTTCGCCACGTGCTCCATCAGCACGACGACGCTCTTCACGCCGGCCACGAGGTCCATCGCCCCGCCCATGCCCTTGACCATCTTGCCGGGGATCATCCAGTTGGCCAGGTCACCTTTCTCGCTGACCTGCATGGCACCGAGAATGGAGAGGTTGATCTTGCCGCCGCGGATCATCGCGAAGCTGTCGTGGCTGCCGAAGATGCTCGAGCCGGGGATGGTGGTGACCGTCTGCTTGCCGGCGTTGATCACGTCCGGGTCGATCTCGTCTTCGGTGGGAAACGGGCCGATGCCGAGCATGCCGTTCTCGCTTTGCAGCCAGACCTCGATGTCGGGCGACACGAAGTTGGCCACCAGCGTGGGCAGGCCGATGCCCAGGTTCACGTAGAAGCCGTCCTGCAGCTCGCGCGCGGCGCGCGCGGCCATCTCGTCGTGGGTCCAGGCCATGGTGTGGGCCTCCTTCGGATGCGAATGAAAGAGTTGTCTCGGAAAACGCTGCGCTCGCGTGGGCGGGGCGCGGCCCTCAGGCTGGCGCCTTCTCGCGCACGGTGCGCTTCTCGATGCGCCGCTCGGGATTCGGGTTGAGCACCATGCGGTGCACGTAGATGCCGGGCAGGTGCACGGCGTCGGGGTCGATCGACCCCTTCTCCACGATCTGCTCGACCTCCACCACGGTGATGCGCCCGGCCATCGCCGCGGCCGGGTTGAAGTTGCGTGCGGTGCGGCGGAACACCAGGTTGCCAGAGGTGTCGGCCTTCCAGGCCTTCACGAGCGAGATGTCGGGCACCAGGGCGCGCTCCATCACGTAGACCTTGCCCTCGAACTCGCGCGTCTCCTTGCCCTCGGCCACCATGGTGCCCACACCCGTGCGCGTGTAGAAGGCGGGGATGCCGGCACCGCCCGCGCGCAGCCGCTCGGCCAGCGTGCCCTGCGGGGTGAACTCGAGCTCGAGCTCGCCGGCCAGGTACTGGCGCTCGAACTCCTTGTTCTCGCCCACGTAGCTCGAGATCATCTTGCGGATCTGGCGCGTCTGGAGCAGCTTGCCCAGGCCGAAGCCGTCCACGCCCGCGTTGTTGGAGACGACAGTGAGGTCGCGCACGCCGCTGTCGCGCAGCGCGTCGATGAGCAGTTCGGGAATGCCGCACAGGCCGAAGCCGCCCACGGCCAGCAGCTGGCCGTCGCGCGCGATGCCCTCGAGCGCCGCCTTCGCGCTGGGGTAGATCTTGTTCATGGGGTAACCTCCGACGAGCGAAGCCGCCAGCTTACCGCGTCCAACTTGACGGGAGCCCTACGCGATGGAAAGCGCCGAACGCGTCCAGATGTGCCAGCGCCTGCTGCAGGAGGTGGCCGCCCCCTGGGTGCAAGAGCTCGGGATCCAGGTGGAGAGCGCCGACGAGCGCGAGCTGCAGATCGTCGTGCCGGTGCGCCCGGCCCTCGTGCACGGCGGCGGCGTGCTGTGCGGCCAGGCCATGATGGCGGTGGCCGACACGGCGATGGTGCTGGCGCTGTCCTCGAACCTCGGGGGCTTCCGGCCGATGACCACCGTGCAGCTGCAGACGAGCTTCCTCAAGCCCGTGCCGGGCACGGCCGAGCAGATCCGGGTGCGTGCCACGGTGCTGCGCCGGGGCAAGAGCCTGGCTTTCGGGGAGATCGCGTTGCACGGGCCCGACGGGAGCCTGGCCGCGCACGCGACGACGACCTACGCGCTGCTGTGAACGCGTTCAGCTGACGATCGCGCGGAACCAGTCGGGCAGCGGCTTGGACTTGCGCGCCGCATAGTCCGTCCACACCATCTTGGCGCCGCCCTCCGCATACAGGGCACCCGGCTCGTCGGTGCGTTCGACCGTGACGTAGGTGTCCAGGCTCGTGCGGCCTGGGTTGGCCACGAAGTGACGCAGCCGCACGTCGCCCGGGAAGTCGAGCTGGCGCAGAAAGTTGACGAAGGCGTTGACGATCACGGGGCCCTCCCCGGCCGCCGGGTCCACGCGACGACCCAGCCCGTACATCCAGTCCAGCCGCACGATCTCGAAGAAACGCAGATAGACCGTGTTGTTCACGTGGCCCATCACGTCCATGTCGCCCCAGCGGATAGGGACGACCATCTCGTGGACGAGCTTCTTTTCCTCCGGAACGACGAAACGCATGGCCGCCCTCAGACCCCGAAGCCGTCGTCCGCCGCGATCACCGCGCCGTTGATGAAGCGGCTCTCCTTGGCGCACAGCATCACGAGCACGGCGTCCAGGTCCTCCGGCGTGCCCAGGCGCTTGCGCGGCAGCATCTGCACGAGCTTCTGCCCGGCCTCGGTCTGCCAGTGGTGGTGGTTGATCTCGGTGTCGATGTAGCCGGGGCAGATGGCGTTGACGTTGATGCCGAAGCGCCCCCATTCGAGCGCCATCGAGCGCGTCATGTGGATCACGGCGGCCTTGCTCATGCAGTAGACCCCGATCTGCCCGAGCACGCGCAGGCCCGCCATCGAGGCGACGTTGACGATGCGACCGCCCGTGAAGGTGCCCGGCGCCGCCCCGCGGCTGCGCGCGATCATGCGTTTGCCCACCTCCTGCGCGACGAAGAAGGCGCCGCGCGTGTTGGTCTGCATCACGTAGTCGTAGTCATCGGGCGAAACGTCGATGAGCTTCTGCGTCGTGCTCACGCCCGAGTTGTTGACCAGGATGTCGATCGTGCCCATCTCGGTCTCGGCGTGGGCCACCGCGGACTTGATGCTGTCGGTGTCGGTCACGTCGAGCTCGACCACGTGTGCGTCGCCGCCGGCGGCCTCGATCTCGGCGCGCAACGTCTTCAGGCGCTCCAGGCGCCGCGCGGCCAGCACCACCCCCGCGCCGGCACGGGCGAGCGTGCGTGCGAACTGCGCGCCCAGGCCGCTGGAGGCGCCGGTGACGAAGGCGACGCGGCCGGAGAGATCAAGGTCGTAGGACATGGCTTGAGATGAATGGTAAAGAGTGACAGTTGACGATTGATACCGACACGACCAGGTGGTGAAGCGCCTGCAGCACGGCGTTGCGCCTCACGATAGCACGGCTGCTCGGACCTGCCGGACAATGGCGCACATGGACCGGGTCGATGCGGTGGTGGTGGGGGCAGGTGTGGTCGGGCTGGCGGTGGCTCGGGCTCTCGGCCAGGCCGGCCTCGAGGTCGTGATCGTCGAGCGCGAGGGCGCCATCGGCAGCGGCGTGTCCTCACGCAACAGCGAGGTGATCCACGCGGGGCTGTACTACCCACCCGGCAGCCTCAAGGCCCGGATGTGCGTGCGCGGGCGCGAACTGCTTTACACCTACTGCGCCGAGCGAGGGGTGCCGCACCGGCGCTGCGGCAAGCTGGTGGTGGCCACCTCGCCGGCGGAGCGTGCCAAGCTCGACGAAATCCTGCGCCGCGGTCATGCCAACGGCGTGCACGCGCTCAGGCCCATCGACGGTGCTCAGGCGCGCGAGCTGGAGCCCGCGCTCTCCGCTGGTTGCGTGGCCGCCCTGCACTCGCCGGACAGTGGCATCGTCGACAGCCACGCACTGATGACTTCGCTGCTGGGCGAGGCTGAAGCGGCCGGTGCGATGCTGGCGCTGAAGAGCCCCTTCGAAGGCGCGCGGCGGGATGGCCCGGAGGGCTGGGTGGTGCGCACGGGGGGCGAGGAAGCGTTCGAGCTGGGGTGTCGCTGGCTCGTCAACGCCGCGGGCCTGGGCACGCACCGCGTGGCGGGGGCGATCGCGGGCCTGCCCGCCGCGGCCTATCCGGCGCAGCGCCTGGCCAAGGGGCACTACTTCGGGCTGACGGGGCGCGCCCCCTTTTCCCGCCTCATCTACCCCACCCCGGTGGACGGCGGGCTGGGCGTGCACCTCACGCTGGACCTGGGCGGCCAGGCCCGCTTTGGGCCTGACGTGGAATGGCTGCCGGCGGGCGTGGCCGAAGCGGAGCTGGACTACGCGGTGGATGCGTCGCGCCGAGCGGCCTTCGAAGATGACATCCGGCGCTACTGGCCAGGCTTGCCGGAAGGTTCGCTGGTGCCCGCCTACACGGGCGTGCGCCCGAAGCTCAGCGGGCCGGGGGAGCCGGCGGCGGACTTCCTCGTCCAAGGGCCTGCGGACCATGGGTTGCCGGGGCTGGTGCAGATGCTGGGCATCGAGAGCCCGGGGCTGACTTCTTGCCTGGCGTTGGGGGAGTACGTGGCTGGGTTGGTGCGGGCTCAGCCTTCGTCTTGAGCTGATCTGAGCAGGCCGCTCGCGCTTGCGGCGCAGGGGCGGGGGCAGGGGCGCACGACGGGGCCGGCCGGCCCGTCGGCCCGGCTTCCCTGCGGTGCTCGGGCTCCGGGCCCCGCCGCCAAACTCGCTTCGCTCACTGCGTTCGCTGCGCTCAGACAGACGGCGGCGAGTTTGAAGACGACGCGAGCATCGCAGCGCAGTCGGCCCGCAGGGCCGACCGCCCGCCCGGCTCCGTGCACAGGCCCCCGCCGGCGCGAAGCGAGCGCCACCTAAAATCGAGAGCAGCAGGAACACGCAAGCCCACCCGGAGCCCCACGCATGACCCCCCAGGAGATCCTCGACCAGTTCGGCCCGCGCGAGTCGATGGAATACGACGTGGTCGTCGTCGGCGCCGGCCCCGCGGGCCTGAGCGCAGCGATCCGCCTCAAGCAGCTCGACGCGAACCTCTCGGTCGTCGTGCTCGAGAAGGGCTCCGAACCCGGCGCCCACATCCTGTCGGGCGCCGTGATGGACCCGCGTGCGATCACCGAGCTCTTCCCGGACTGGAAGGAGCGCGGCGCCCCGCTCAACCAGCCTGTCACCGAAGACGAGGTGCTCTTCCTCAACCCCACGGGCGCCTCCCGCACCCCGGCCTGGCTGATCCCCGACTGCCTGCACAACGAAGGCAACTACGTCATCAGCCTGAGCGACGTCACGAAGTGGCTCGCGGCGCAGGCCGAAGCACTCGGCGTGGAGATCTTCCCAGGCTTCACCGCCGCCGAGGTGCTCTACGCGGAAGACGGCTCGGTGCGTGGCGTGGCCACCGGCAACCTCGGCATCGGCAAGGATGGCCAGCCCCACGACGGCTTCCAGCTCGGCATGGAGCTGCTGGGCAAGTACACGGTCTTCGCCGAGGGCGCGCGCGGTCACCTCGGGCGCCAGCTCATCGCGCGCTTTGCCCTCGACGAAGGCCGCGACCCGCAGAGTTACGCCATCGGCATCAAGGAGCTGTGGGAGATCGACCCCTCCAAGGCCAAGCCCGGCCTGGTGGTGCACACCGCCGGCTGGCCGATGGACGAGCACACCTACGGCGGCGGCTTCCTCTACCACCTCGAGGGCAACAAGGTGACGCTCGGCTTCGTCACCGGCCTGGACTACCAGAACCCCTGGATCAGCCCCTTCGAGGAGATGCAGCGCTGGAAGACGCACCCCGCCATCCGCGCCCACCTCGAGGGCGGCCGGCGCATCGGCTACGGCGCGCGCGCCATCACCGCGGGCGGGCTGCTGTCGCTGCCCAAGCTCGCCTTCCCCGGCGGCGTGCTCGTGGGCTGCGAGGCGGGCACGCTGAACGCCGCGCGCATCAAGGGCAGCCACGCCGCCATCAAGACCGGCATGCTCGCCGCCGAAGGCATCGCCCCGGCGTTGGCTGCCGGCCGCAGCGGCGACACGGTGGAGGCCTACCCGCAGGCCTTCGAGCAGAGCTGGCTGCACGCCGAGCTCGACGCGAGCCGCAACTTCAAGCAGTGGTTCAAGAAGGGCAACACGGTGGGCACCGTGATGACCGGCATCGAGCAGTGGCTGCTGCCGCGCCTGGGGCTCAAGAGCCCACCCTGGACGATCCACCGCCACACACCCGACCACGCCCGAATGCACGCCGCCTCGCAGGTCGAGCCCATCCGCTACCCCAAGCCCGATGGCGTGCTCACCTTCGACCGCCTCTCCTCGGTGTTCATCAGCAACACCAACCACGAGGAGAACCAGCCCGCGCACCTCACGCTCAAGGATGCGGGCGTGCCCGTGGCCGTGAACCTCGCTCGCTACGCCGGCCCTGAGAGCCGCTACTGCCCCGCGGGTGTCTACGAGTACGTGAAAGACGGCGAAGGCGCCGACCGCCTCGTCATCAACGCGCAGAACTGCGTGCACTGCAAGACCTGCGACATCAAGGACCCGACGCAGAACATCGTCTGGGTCACGCCCGAGGGAGGCGGCGGGCCGAACTACGCGGGGATGTGAGGGGCAGCGCGAGCCGCCTCCAGCGAATCGATCGCCGCCGCCACCCCGTCCCGCCCGAAGGGCACGCCGAGCGCAGCCAGCGCCCCTTCCATCGCCGCCAGGCAGCCGAGGATGCCCGCCGGGTTCTGGTCACCCAGGTGTCCGATGCGAAAGCCCCGGCCCTGCAGCGGGCCCAGGGCCCCGGCAAAGGCCACCTGGTAGTGATCGCGCGCGATGGCGCGCATCCGGTCCACGTCGGTGCCGGGCGGCACGGTGACGGTGGTCACGGACACCGAGCGCGACTCGGGCCGCTTTGCGAAGAAGCCCAGCGCCCCCTCGCGGCTCCAGGCCTGCACGGCGGCGTGCACGGCATTCGCATGAAGGCGGTGCCGGGCCCACACGTTGTCCAGACCCTCGCGGAAGAGGAGACCCAGCGCGGCCTCGAGTCCGGCGATCAGCGTCTGCGGCGCGGTGCCGCAGAACTTCATGTAGGAAAGCTCGCTCTTCCTGCGCACCACGTCCCAGTAGAAGCGCGGCGCAGGGTTGCGCCGGGCCGCTTCCATCGCACGCGCGTTCACGGCGAGGATGCCCACCCCCGGGGGGCACATCAGCCCCTTCTGCGAAGCGCCCACGACCACATCAGCACCGAGCGCGTCCATCGAGAACGGCGCGGCGCCGAGTGACGCCACCACGTCCACGACGAAGAGCGCCGGGTGCCCGGTGGCGTCGATCGCCCGCTTGAGCGAGGCGAGGTCGGTGGTCACGCCGCTGGAGGTGTCGGTGTGCACGACGAAGATGGCGCCGATCTCCCGCGCCGTGTCGCGCTCGAGGGCCTGCACCACGGCCTGCTCGTCGATCGGCAGCCCCTCGATCCAGGGCGTGCGCACGACGCGGCGGCCGAGCTTTTCCGTCTGCACCGCCCACGATTCGGAGAAGTGCCCGGTGCCGGGCACGAGCGCCGCGCCGCCGTGGGGCAGGAGGTTCTCCACCGCCGCCTCCCACACGCCGTGGCCGTTGGAGATGTAGAGGAACAGGTCGCCCTCGGCGGTGCCGAGGAGGCACTTCAGGCCGCGCTCGCAGGCGGCAATCATCTCGTCCAGGCGCGGATCGGCGATGTCCATCGGCTGCCGGCTCATGGCCCACAGCACCTCATCCGGAACGGGCGTGGGGCCGGGCGAGTGCAGCAGCCGCCGGCCCGGGATGCGGTGGCGAAAGGAGGAGTGGGGGTCGCGGGTGTCGAGCGTGCTCATGTGCAAGAGGGGTTCAGAACCAGGTGACCAGCGCATCGACGATGCGCCAGTCGTCGTCGACGACAGCCATCCAACGCCACTTGTCGAAGGTGGTGCAGGGGTGCGAGATGCCCAGCGAGACACGGTCGCCCACACGCAGGCCGGCATCATCGTCGCCCAGGTGCAGGTGGGCGTGCTGGTCGTTCATGCCGGTGATGCGCCAGCCCGACGGCGCGGCGCGCGGCACGCGCTGGCCACGTGCGCACACGCGCACGGGGACAGGCATCTCGATGTCGTAGGACACGTCGCGCCGGCCCGCCGTGAGGAAGGCCAGTCCCGGCTCGGGCATCGACTGCACGGTGGCCCAGACCTCGAGTGCGGCCTGCAGGCCCATGGCCGCATCGCAGCCGATGCGGCGGTTGAGCACCGAGACGAGCCGCTGGTAGCGCCCATGGTCATGCGTGACGTAGCAGCCCGAGCGCAGCAGGCCCTGCACGGGGCGGGAAAGCGATGGAAGCAGGCCGGGCGTGACGAGGTCGAAGATGCCCGATCCACCCGCGGAGACGAGCACGCTCGCCGCCTCGTCCGCCGGGGCCCGGTGGCTCGCCTCGAAGAGCCCCTCGGCCTCGAGCGCCCGTGCCACGGCACCGATGCGCGCCATCAGACCCTCGGCCAGCGGCCGGTCGTGGCTCTCTTCGCCCGCGGCGCCAAGCCCCTCGTAGCCCTCCACACCCACCAGGCGCACGGCCGGGCTCGCGTGTGCCAGGCGCGCCAGTGCCAGCGCCTGCTCGTGCGTGCGGCAACCCGTGCGTCCACCGGCCAGCCCGATCTCCAGCAGCACCTCGAAGGCGATGGCCGGCTGCGCGGCCTCGATGAGGGCGAGCTGCGCGGGCGAGTCGAGCAGGAAAACGATGCGCAGCCCCGGGTCTGCCGCAAGCAGGCCCTGCAGCGCACCGAGCTCGGGCGGCGTGACCACCTGGTTGGCGATGAGCACGCGCCGCACGCCCGAGGCCACCGCCACCTGCGCCTGCGCCGCGTTGGCCACCGTGATGCCCCAGGCCCCGGCGCGCAGCTGCGCCTGGAAGAGCTGGGGCGAGAGCGTGGTCTTCCCGTGCGGCGCCAGGCCCACCCCGCGCTCGGTGGCGAAGCGCTGCATCCAGCCCAGGTTGTGCGCCAGCGCCGAGGCCCGTACCACGGCCAGCGGCAGCGGCACGTCACCGCCGAAGAGGTGCCAGCCCTGCTGCCCCACCTGCGAACGCCGCAGCGGCCCCGCGGCGGGCGGGAAGCCCTTCATCCACGGGCCCAGGAGCGGGTCCAGCAGGTCGGCGGTGTTCATGTCGCAGGTGCAAGATCAGGCGGCTCGACTGTAGCGATGCGCGCCTGGCGCGCAAGCTGGGCCACCTCCTCGGGGTGGCGCTCGCGCAGCCGGTGGTCGCTCCACACCTGGCGCCAGCGCCGGGCGCCTGGCTGCCCGTTGCGCAGGCCCAGCATGTGCCGCGCCACCTGCGGCCAGGGCGTGCCGCGCGCAGTGTGTTCGCGTGCCATGTAGGCCACCATCTCGTCCTCCACCGAGTCGTGGTCGGTGGCGGGATCGTGGGGTTCGCCGAAGAAGGTGCTGTCCCAGCACGCGAGATCCCAGGGATGGTGGTAGGCACGTCGCCCGACCATCACGCCGTCCACGTGCGCGAGCTCCTGCGCGATCTGCGCGGGCGTCTCCAGGCCGCCGTTGACGGCAATCGTCAGCTGCGGGAACTCCGCCTTGAGCTGGTGCACGATTTCGTACCGCAGCGGCGGCACCTCGCGGTTCTCCTTTGGGCTCAGGCCCTCGAGCCAGGCGTTGCGCGCATGCACGATGAAGACCTTGCAGCCGCCGCGCTCGGCCACCGTGCCGACGAAGTCGCGCACAAAGCCGTGGGACTCGTCGCGCCCCAGGCCGATGCGGTGCTTGACCGTGATGGGGATGTCCACCACTGCGCGCATCGCTGCCACGCAGTCGGCCACCAGCGCGGGCTCGGCCATCAGGCAGGCGCCGAAGGCCCCGCGCTGCACGCGCTCGCTGGGGCAGCCGCAGTTGAGGTTCACCTCGTCGTAGCCCCAGGCCTGCGCGAGCCGCGCGCACTGCGCGAGATCAGCCGGCTCGCTGCCGCCCAGCTGCAGCGCCACCGGGTGCTCCACGGGGTCGTACCCGAGGTGGCGCGGCACATCGCCGTGGATCAGCGCGCCCGTGGTCACCATCTCGGTGTACAGGCGCGTGCGGCGCGTGAGCAGGCGGTGGAAGTAGCGGCAGTGCCGGTCGGTCCAGTCCATCATCGGCGCCACGCTCAGGCGCCAGGGCCCAGCTGCCGCCACGCCCGCTCAATCCACGGTGGCGCCGCTGGCCTTCACGACGGCCTCGTAGCGCGCGTGCTCCCGCCGGATGAGCTCGGCGAACTGCTCCGGCGTGGTGGGCACGGGCTCGGCCATCATGGCGGCAAAGCGGGTCTTGACGTCCTCGCTCTGCAGCGCCTGCACGTAGGCGGCGTTGAGCCGCGCCACGACCTCGCGCGGCGTGCCCGCCGGTGCGATGAGGCCCCACCACGTGTCGACCTCGAAGCCGGGGAAGGTCTCGGCGATGGCCGGCACGTCCGGCAGCAGCGGGCTGCGCTGAGGCGTGGTCACCGCCAGCGGCGTGACCTTGCCGGCGCGGATGTTCGCGCCCGAGGTGGCCAGGTTGTCGAGCGTGTAGTCCACCGTGCCCGCGAGCATGGCCAGTTGCGACGGGCCCCCGCCGTTGTAGGGGATGTGCACGGCAAAGAAGCCGGCGCGCTTCTTGAACATCTCGCCGGCCAGGTGGCCGCCGCTGCCGTTGCCGCCGCTGGCGTAGCTCAGCCGCGCCGGGTTGGCCTTGGCGTAGGCGATGAAGTCCTTGAGCGTGGCGATCTTCAGCCGCCGCGCCGTGTCGGTGTTCATCACGAGCACGTTCGGGATGCGCACCATCTGCGTGATGGGAGCGAAGTCCTTGATCGGGTCGTAGGGCAGCTTCTTGAAGAGCCAGGGGTTGATGGCGTGCATGGCCACCGCCGCCATCCCGATCGTGTAGCCGTCCGGCGCTGCCTTGGCCACCAGGTCCACACCGATGCCCCCGCCGCCGCCGGGGCGGTTCTCCACCACCATGTTCACGCCCAGGGTCTGGGCGGCCTTCTCCGTGATGATGCGGGTGGTCACGTCGGTGGCGCCCCCGGCCACGAAGGGGACGATCACGCGGATCGGCCGGGCGGTCTGGGCCTGTGCGGCGAGCGGAAGCGCCGCTGCGCCGACGCCGGCGAGGAAGTGTCTGCGGTCCATGGTGTCTCCTTCACTCAAATGGCGCCAGGTGCGATGCAGGGCCAGGCGATGGGGCGCGAAGATATCACCGCCGGGCCCGCGGCGGGCCAGCCGGGGCGGGCGCCCCGGACGACCTCAGGCCGCCTCGCGCGAGGCCCGCTTGCGCTCGTGCTCCTTCAGGAAGCGCTTGCGCACGCGGATGCTGCGCGGCGTGATCTCCACGAGCTCGTCGTCGTCGATGAACTCCACCGCGTACTCGAGCGTGAGGATGATCGGCGGGGTGATCTTGATGGCGTCTTCCTTGCCGCTGACGCGGAAGTTCGTCAGCTGCTTGGTGCGCACGGCGTTGACCACGAGGTCGTTGTCGCGGCTGTGGATGCCCACGATCATCCCCTCGTAGACCGGGTCGCCCGGCTTGACGAACATGCGGCCGCGGTCGTCGAGCTTGCCCAGCGCGTAGGTGACGATCTCGCCATCCTCCTGGCTGATCAGCACGCCGTTCTTGCGCCCGCCGATCTCGCCCTTGTAGGGCTCGTAGCCGTCGAACACGTGGCTCATCAGGCCCGTGCCACGCGTGAGGTTCAGGAACTCGCCCTGGAAGCCGATGAGCCCGCGCGCCGGGATGCGGTACTCCAGGCGCACGCGCCCGCGACCGTCGGGCTGCATGTCCAGCAGCTCGCCCTTGCGCAGGCCAAGCTCCTGCATCACGCCGCCCTGGTGCGCGTCCTCGACGTCCACCGTGAGCTGCTCCATCGGCTCGTGACGCTCACCATCCACCTCGTGAAACACCACCTTGGGCCGCGACACGGCGAGCTCGTAGCCCTCGCGACGCATGTTCTCCAGCAGGATGGTGAGGTGCAGCTCGCCGCGGCCGGCCACCTCGAAGACGCCGTCCTCATCGGTATCGGTCACGCGCAGCGCCACGTTGCTCTGCAGCTCGCGGTCGAGCCGGTCGCGGATCTGCCGGCTCGTCACGAACTTGCCCTCGCGACCGGCCAGCGGCGAGGTGTTGACGCAGAAGTTCATCGTCAGCGTCGGCTCGTCGATCTGCAGCATCGGCAGCGGCGTGGGCGACTCCAGGCTCGTGAGCGTCTCGCCGATGCCGATGTTCTCGATGCCGTTGACGAGCACGATGTCGCCCGGGCCCGCGCGCTCGGCCGGCACGCGCTCCAGGCCCTCGAACTTCAGGATCTGGTTCACGCGAGCCTTGCGCATCGGACCCTCCGGGCCTGCGCACACCGCCACGTCCTGGCCGGCACGCAGCTCGCCGTTGTGGATGCGCCCGATGCCGATGCGCCCGACGTAGCTCGAGTAGTCGAGCGAGCAGATCTGCAGCTGCAGCGGCTCGGTCTCGCTGCCGCTGTGCGGCGGCACGTGGCGCAGGATGCAGTCGAAGAGCGGTGCCAGGTCGGTGCCCGTCTCGCCGGGCTGCAGGCTCGCCCAGCCGTTCAGGCCCGAGGCATAGACCACCGGGAAGTCCAGCTGCTCCTCGGTGGCGCCGAGCTTGTCGAAGAGGTCGAAGGTGGCGTTGATGACGTAGTCGATGCGCGAGCCGGGGCGGTCGACCTTGTTGACGACAACGATGGGCTTCAAGCCCTGCGCCAGCGCCTTCTTCGTCACGAAGCGCGTCTGCGGCATCGGGCCTTCCACGGCGTCCACCAGCAGCAGCACGCCGTCGACCATCGACAGCACCCGCTCCACCTCGCCGCCGAAGTCGGCGTGCCCGGGGGTGTCCACGATGTTGATGTGCGTGCCCTGCCACGACACGGCGCAGTTCTTGGCCAGGATCGTGATGCCACGCTCGCGCTCGAGGTCGTTGCTGTCCATCACGCGCTCGGCGATCTTCTCGTTCTCGCGGAAGGTGCCGCTCTGGCGCAGCAGCTGGTCCACGAGCGTGGTCTTGCCGTGGTCGACGTGCGCGATGATGGCGATGTTGCGGATCTGGCTGTTCATGGTCGGGGGCTTTCGGCAAGCAGGGCCTGCACTTCCAGGGGGCTGAGCAGGCGGTCGGCAATCAGCTCGCCGGCGGTGATGTGGGCGCTTCCGAGGAAGGCGCGGGGTTCGGGGCCGTAGACGCGCACGGCCGGGGCATCGGGTCGGGTCAGGCGCCGTCGCAGGCCGCTGAGGAAGCGGGCCGCCTCCTCGTGCGCCAGGCGCACCTCGGGCCAGCTGGCCAGCAGCGCGTCGGCGCTCAGCAGCCGGGCCTCGCGGCCGGCTTCGTCGAGTGCCTCCAGAGCCTCGAGCGTGATGGCGTCCTCCACCCGCAGCGCGCCGCTTGCCGTGCGGCGCAGCCCGGCCAGGTGGGCGCCGCAGCCCAGGTGCTCACCGATGTCCTCGGCCAGCGTACGCACGTAGGTGCCCTTGCTGCAGCGCACGTCCAGCACCAGCTGATCGCCGCTGCACTGCACGAGCTCGAGCGCGTGCACGGTGACCGTTCGCGCCGGGCGCGGCACCTCGATGCCAGCGCGTGCATAGTCGTAGAGCGCCCGGCCCTGGTGCTTGAGCGCCGAGTGCATCGGCGGCACCTGCTGCAGCGTTCCGGTGAAGGCCGCGAGCGCTGCGTGCAGCGCGGGTTCGTCGAAGGCCACGGGCCGCTCGCGCAGCACCTCGCCCTCGAGGTCGCCGCCCACGCGGGTCTGGCCCAGGCGCAGCGTGGCACGGTAGGCCTTGTCGGCCTCCAGGCTGGCCTGCGCGAACTTCGTGGCCGCACCGAAACACAGCGGCAGCAGCCCGCCGGCCAGCGGATCGAGCGTGCCGGTGTGGCCGCCCTTCTCGGCGCGCAGCAGCCGCTTGGCGCGCGAAAGCGCCTGCTGGCTCGTCAGGCCCACGGGCTTGTCGAGCAGCAGCACGCCGTGCACGGCACGGCGCGGCGGGCGGGACGTCGCAGCTTCAGTCCTCACGGGCGCGGGTGGCGTTGGCTCGGGTGATGAGGGCGCTGAGGTCGGCTGCGCGCTCGGTGGTGCGGTCGAACTGGAAGTGCAGCGTGGGCACCGTGTGCAACTGCAGCCGCTTGAAGAGCGCGTTGCGCAGCCAGCCCGCGGCGTCGTTCAGGCCCGCTTCGCACTCGGCGGGGTCGCCCACCAGCACCGAGAAGTAGACCTTCGCGTGCGCATAGTCGGGCGTGACCTCCACCGCATTGACCGTGACCATGCCCACGCGCGGATCCTTGAGCTCGCGCACGAGCTCGGCCACGTCGCGCTGGATCTGGTCGGCCACGCGGTGGCCGCGGTTGGGAATCGCCTTCTTGTGCCGTGTCATGTTCAGGCCCCTTAAGCACAGACCCCGCCGACCGTGAGCGGTGGGCGGGGTCTGCCAGGGAAGACCGTCGCCGCGCTAGAGCGTGCGGGCGATCTCCCGGATCTCGAAGAACTCGAGCTGGTCGCCTTCCTTGATGTCGTTGTAGTTCTTGAGCTTGACGCCGCACTCGAAGCCTTCCTTGACCTCGCGCACGTCGTCCTTGTGGCGCTTGAGCGACTCGAGCTCGCCGGTGTAGACGACCACGTTGTCGCGCAGCAGCCGGAAGCGCGCGCTGCGCACCACCTGGCCCGCCGTGACCATGCAGCCGGCCACCGTGCCGATCTTGGAGGCGACGAACACGGTGCGGATCTCCGCCGTGCCGATGACCTCCTCGCGCTGCTCGGGCGCCAGCATGCCCGCCATCGCCGCCTTCACGTCGTCCACGGCGTCGTAGATGATGTCGTAGTAGCGGATGTCCACGCCGTTGTTCTCGGCGAGCTTGCGCGCACCCGCATCGGCGCGGGTGTTGAAGCCGATGATGACGGCCTTGGAGGCGATCGCCAGGTTGACGTCGCTCTCGCTGATGCCGCCCACCGCCGCGTGCACGATCTGCACCTTGACCTCGGCCGTGGAGAGCTTGACGAGCGACTGCGACAGCGCCTCCTGCGAGCCCTGCACATCGGCCTTGACGATGAGTGCCAGCGTCTGGGCCTGCCCCTCGCCCATGTTGTCGAACATGTTCTCGAGCTTGGCGGCCTGGCGCTTGCTCAGCGTCACCTCGCGGTACTTGCCCTGGCGGAAGGTGGCGATCTCGCGCGCGCGGCGTTCGTCGGCCAGCACCATGAAGTCGTCGCCCGCCAGCGGCACCTCGGTCAGGCCCTGGATCTCCACCGGGATCGAGGGGCCCGCCTCCTGGGTGGCCTTGCCGTCCTCGTCGAGCATCGCGCGCACGCGCCCGTAGCTCGAGCCCGCGAGCACCACGTCGCCGCGCTTGAGGGTGCCGCTTTGCACGAGCACCGTGGCCACCGGGCCGCGGCCCTTGTCCAGGCGCGCCTCGATCACGATGCCCTTGGCGGCCGCGTCGGTCGGCGCCTTGAGCTCCAGCACCTCCGCTTGCAGCAGCACCTGCTCGAGCAGGTCGTCCACGCCCTGGCCGGTCTTGGCCGACACGGGCACGAAGGGGGAGTCGCCACCGAAGTCCTCGGGCACGACACCTTCTGCAACGAGCTCGCTCTTCACGCGCTCGGCGTTGGCCTCGGGCTTGTCGATCTTGTTCATCGCCACCACCAGCGGCACCTCGGCCGCCTTGGCGTGGTGGATGGCTTCCTTGGTCTGCGGCATCACGCCGTCGTCGGCCGCCACCACGAGGATCACGATGTCGGTGGCTTTCGCCCCACGGGCACGCATGGCCGTGAACGCCTCGTGGCCCGGGGTATCGAGGAAGGTGATGACGCCGCGCGGTGTCTCCACGTGGTAGGCGCCGATGTGCTGCGTGATGCCGCCGGCCTCGCCGGCCGCCACGCGCGAGCGGCGGATGTAGTCCAGCAGCGAGGTCTTGCCGTGGTCGACGTGGCCCATGACCGTCACGACCGGTGCGCGCGGCAGCGCCTCGGCGGTCTGGGCGGCCTGCTCCTCCTCGGTGAAGGCCTCCGGGTCGTCGAGCTTGGCGGCCAGAGCCTTGTGGCCCATCTCCTCGACCACGATCATCGCCGTCTCCTGGTCGAGCTGCTGGTTGATCGTGACCATCTGGCCCAGCTTCATCAGCTGCTTGATGACCTCGCTGGCCTTCACGCTCATCTTGTGCGCGAGGTCGGCCACGCTGATGGTCTCAGGGACGTGGACCTCCTGCACCTGGGGCGCATTGGCCTGGGCAAAGCTGTCGGAGCCGTCGTCGCGCTCGCTGCGACGCGAGCCGCGTGGCGCACGCCAGCCGGCGCGCGCACCGCCCGTGTCGCCGCGGGTCTTGAGCGCACGCTTCTTGGCAGCGTCGTCGGCCCAGCTGGAGGAAAGCTTCTCGCTCTTGACCTGCTTCTTCTCGCCGGGCTTGGGCGCCGCCGCGGGAGCGGCTCCGGGCGCACCGGGCTTGGCCGCGGGCTTGTGGATCGTGCCCTTGATGCCGGCTGCCTCCGCCGGCTTGGGCTCCTCGGGCTTGCGCGCCGTGAGCACCTGCTTGGGCCGGGACATCATCTCGCGGATGGCCGCGGCTTCGAGCTCGGCCTTGCGCCTGCGCGCCTCCGAGTCGGCCACGGCCTGGCGCGCCGAGGCATCGGCCTCGGCAGCCTTGACCACGCGCAGGCCAGGGCGGGCGGGCTCGGCCTTGGGCGCAGCCGCAGCCGCTTGCGCGGCGGCCGCCGCGGTGGGCACCGGGGCAGGTGCAGGCTCGGGGGATTCCGCCGCAGGCGCAGGGCCCGCATCGGCCGCGGGGGCGGCGGAAGCCGTGGGGGCAGCCGCGGCCTGGGACTCGGCCCGCGCCGCCTCCTCGGCTGCACGGCGCGCCTCCTCGGCTGCGGCTGCGGCCGCCTCGGCGGCCTCGCGCTCGCGCTGGGCCTGGGCGGCGGCCTGGCGCTGCCTCTCCTCGGCATCCTCGAGCTGGCGCTGGATCAGTGCCGCCTGCGCGGCGGCCTCGGCCTCGCGTCGAGCGACCTCGGCCTCATCGATGACCGGTGCGGTTTCCTCCGCGACGCCTGGCGCCACGTCGTCGCGCTTGACGAAGGTGCGCTTCTTGCGCACCTCGACCTGGATCGTGCGGGCCTTGCCCGAGGCATCGGCCTGCTTGATCTCGCTCGTGCTCTTGCGCGTGAGCACGATCTTCTTGCGTTCGGCCGACGCCGTGCCGTGCGCGTTGCGCAGGTAGTCGAGCAGGCGCTCCTTGTCGCTATCGGTCAGCGGGTCGTCGGGCGACTGCTTGGCGACGCCGGCCGACTGCAGCTGCTCGATCAACGCCGCGATCGGGCGATTGAGCTGCGCGGCGAACTGGGCGACGGTGGTGACGGCCATGTGTGCGGGTCCTTCGGGGTGCCGGGACGATCGGGTGTGGGGGCCGGGTCAGGGAGGGGGGTGCGAACGACCGGGCTGCGGGCTCAGGCCGTGAACCAGTGTTCGCGGGCGCGCATGATGAGGTCGCGCGCGGCGGCCTCCTCCATGCCGGTCATCTCGACCAGCTCGTCCACCGCCAGGTCCGCGAGGTCGTCACGTGTGTGCACGCCGCCCTGGGCCAGGCTGGCAATCAGCTCAGCCGTGACGCCCTCCAGGTCGCGCAGGTCCTGCGAGACCTCCTCGACGTCTTCTTCCTTCTGGATTTCCATCGTCAGCAGCGCATCCTTGGCCCGGTTGCGCAGCTCGTTGACGGTGTCCTCGTCGAAGGACTCGATCTCGAGCATCTCCTGCAGCGGCACGTAGGCCACCTCTTCCAGGCTCGTGAACCCTTCGGCGATCAGGATGTCGGCCACCTCCTCGTCGACGTCGAGCTTCTCGACGAAGAGCTTGCGCACCGAGTCCGTCTCCAGCACCTGGCGCGCCTGCGACTCCTCGGCCGTCATGATGTTGATGCGCCAGCCGGTGAGCTCGGAGGCCAGACGCACGTTCTGCCCGCCGCGGCCGATGGCGATGGCGAGGTTCTCCTCGTCCACCACCACGTCCATCGCGTGCTTCTCCTCGTCCACGAGGATCGACTGCACGTTGGCCGGCGCCAGCGCGCCGATCACGAACTGGGCCGGGTCGTCGGACCACAGCACGATGTCCACGCGCTCGCCCGCGAGCTCGTTGGTCACGGCGTTCACGCGCGAGCCGCGCACGCCCACGCAGGTGCCGATCGGGTCGACGCGGCGGTCGTGCGAGACGACGGCGATCTTGGCGCGCGAGCCCGGGTCACGGGCGCAGCTCTTGATCTCCAGCAGCCCCTGCTCCACCTCGGGCACCTCCTGCGCGAAGAGCTCCTTCATGAAGTCCGGCGAGCTGCGCGACAGCATGATCTGCGCGCCGCGCTGCGTCGGATCGATCCCGGCGATGTAGGCACGCACGCGGTCGCCGGTGCGCAGGTTCTCCTTGGGGATCATCTCGCTGCGCTTCAGGCGTCCCTCGACGCGACCGCTCTCGATGATGAGGTCACCCTTGTCCAGGCGCTTGACGGTGCCCACGAAGATCTTGTCGCCGCGCGACAGGAAGTCGTTGAGCAGCTGCTCGCGCTCGGCGTCGCGGATCTTCTGCAGGATCACCTGCTTGGCGGCCTGCGCACCGATGCGGCCGATGGGCACGGAGTCGATCGGCTCCTCGATGTAGTCTCCCGACTCGATGTCGGCGATCTGCTCCTGGGCCTCGAAGAGCAGCATCTCGGCGTCGGGGATCTGCAGGCCCGCCTCGTTGGGCACCACGTGCCAGCGACGGAAGGTCTCGTAGTCGCCTGTGTCGCGGTCCACGGCGACGCGAATGTCGACCTCACCGCCGTGCAGCTTCTTCGTGGCCGAGGCGAGCGCCGCCTCGACAGCGCCGAACACGACTTCGCGCTCCACCGTCTTCTCGCGCGAGATGGCATCCACCAGCATCAGCATTTCGCGGTTCATCGCTTTACAGACCTTTCCTCAACCCCGGGGCCGCGCGCACGGCCCTTGAAATCGATCACCGGCACGAGGCGCGCCTCGCGCACCTCCTCCAGCGTGAAGACGAGCTCGCCGCCGCCCTCGCCCGCAGCCGCGCTCGAACCGGGCGGCAGCGTGAGCGTGTAGCCCTGCTCGCCGCGTCCGAGGGTGCCGCGCCAATGCTTGCGCCCCCTGAAGGGCAGCTTGAGCGTGAGCTCGATGTCCTGGCCGGCGAAGCGCTCCCAGTCGGCAGCGCGCTTGAGCGGACGGTCGAGTCCTGGCGAGGAGACCTCCAGCCGCTCGTACTCGACTCCGTCGACCTCCAGCGCCAGCTGCAGCTGCCGCGTGACGACCTCGCAGTCGTCGATCGTCACGAACTCGCTTTCGCCACGCTCCAGCGGATAGCGGTGGCCGGGCACCCGGTCGATGCTCACGCGCAGCAGCCCGCGCGGCGCACGCTCCACCTCCACCAGGTCGTAACCCAGTGCGGTGACGGTGCGCTCGATCGACGCCTGCCATGGAATTTGCGTGCCCTGCATCCCCTGCACGGTCCTTGCTACCCTCGAATCCTCTCGACCAAAAAAAATGGGCTGGAAGACCGCCCACTCGACATTCAGCGAAAGACGGATTATAAGCCGACGATGCCGGGCCGGCAATGGCCCCTGCGCGGGCATTGCCCTGGCGTGGAACAATCCGGGGTCCTGACCCGGAGCTCACCATGGGATTTCTCGCCGGCAAGCGCCTGCTCATCACGGGCGTTCTGAACCACCGCTCGATCGCCTACGGGATCGCACGCGCCTGTCACCGCGAAGGGGCGGAACTGGCCTTCAGCTACCAGGGCGAGCGCTTCAAGGACCGCATCGCGGAGTTTGCGGCCGAGTTCGGCTCCACGCTCACCTTCGAGTGCGACGTGGGCGACGACGCGCAGATCGCCCGCCTGTTCGAGCAGCTCGGCGCCCATTGGCCCACCTTCGACGGGTTCGTCCACTCGATCGGCTACGCGCCGCGCGAGGCCATCGCCGGGGACTTCCTGGATGGCCTGTCGCGTGACGCCTTCCGCATCGCGCACGACATCTCCGCCTACAGCTTCCCCGCCATGGCCAAGGCCGCTGCTGCGCGCCTGAACCCGGGTGCGGCCCTCCTCACCCTGACCTACCTCGGGTCGCTGCGCATCGTGCCCGGCTACAACACGATGGGCCTGGCCAAGGCCTCGCTGGAGTCGAGCGTGCGCTACCTGGCCGCCAGCCTCGGCCCCAAGGGCGTGCGCGTGAACGCCATCTCCGCCGGCCCGATCAAGACGCTTGCCGCGTCGGGCATCAAGGGCTTCGGCAAGATCCTGGACGTCGTGGCGCGTGAGGCGCCGATCCGGCGCAACGTGACCATCGAGGATGTGGGCAACGTGGCCGCTTTCCTGCTGTCGGACCTGGCCGCCGGCGTGACCGCCGAGGTGACCTACGTGGACGGCGGCTTCAGCCAGTCTGCCGGTGGCATGGCCGAGGAAGGCTGATCAGGCCTTCACGCAGTCCACACCGTAGCGCCCCTCGGCACCCTCGCCCTCGTCCTCGACGAGGCCGTGCACGTCGGTGTCGAAGCCGGGGAAGCGCGCGTTGAAGGTGCGCGTGAACTTCAGGTAATCGACGATGCGCTTGTTGAAGCGCTCGCCCGGGATCAGCAGCGGGATGCCCGGCGGATAGGGCGTGAGCATCGCCGTCGTGATGCGGCCCTCGAGGGCGTCGATGGGCACGCGCTCGGTCTGGCCGCGTGCGATCGAGGCAAAGGCATCCGATGGCTTCATGGCCGGGTGCACGTCCGACAGGTACATGTCGGTCACGAGGCGGGCGATGTCACCCTTGGCGTAGGTCTCGTGGATGGCCTGGCACAGCTCGCGCAGCCCCGTGCGCTCGTAGCGCGGGTGCGCGGCGCAGAACTCGGGCAGTGCACGCCACATCGGCTGGTTCTTGTCGTAGTCGTCCTTGAACTGCTGCAGCGCCGTCAGCAGCGTGTTCCAGCGGCCCTTGGTGATGCCGATCGTGAACATGATGAAGAAGGAATACAGACCCGTCTTCTCCACCACCACGCCATGCTCGGCCAGGTACTTCGTGACCACCGCCGCCGGGATGCCCGTCTTGGCAAAACGCCCCGAGACGTCCAGGCCCGGCGTGATGACGGTGCTCTTGACCGGGTCCAGCAGGTTGAAGCCCTCGGCCAGATCGCCGAAGCCGTGCCACTTGTCGCCAGCGCGCAGCGTCCAGTCGGCCTGGCGCCCGATCCCATCGGCCACCAGCTTGTCAGGGCCCCAGACCTTGAACCACCAGTCGCGCCCGTATTCCTTGTCGACCTTGCGCATGGCCCGGCGGAAGTCCATCGACTCGCTGATGCTCTCCTCCACCAGCGCCGTGCCCCCGGGCGGCTCCATCATGGCCGCGGCCACGTCGCAGCTGGCGATGATCGCGTACTGCGGGCTCGTGGAGGTGTGCATCAGGTAGGCCTCGTTGAACAGGTGCCGGTCGAGCTTGCGCCGCTGCGCGTCCTGCACGAGCACGTGGGAGGCCTGGCTCAGGCCCGCCAGCAGCTTGTGCGTGCTCTGCGTGGCGAAGACGAGCTGGTCCTTCGGCCGGCCGCGGCGCTTGCCCATCGCATGGAAGCTGCCGTAGAAGGGGTGGAAGGCCGCGTGCGGCAGCCACGCCTCGTCGAAGTGCAGGTTGTCGATGTAGCCGTCGAGCTGGTGCTTGATGGTCTCGGTGTTGTAGAGCACGCCGTCGTAGGTGCTCTGCGTGAGCGTCAGGATCCTGGGCCGCACCTTCTTCGTGTCGGTGCCCTTGAGCAGCGGGTGCGCGGCGATGCGTTTCCTGATCGACTCGGGCGAGAACTCGTGCTGCGGGATCGGGCCGATGATGCCGAAGTGGTTGCGCGTGGGCGGCAGGAACACCGGCACCGCGCCGGTCATGATGATCGAGTGCAGGATGCTCTTGTGGCAGTTGCGGTCCACCACCACCACGTCGCCCGGGGCCACGGTGTGGTGCCACACCATCTTGTTGCTGGTGCTCGTGCCGTTGGTGACGAAGAAGCAGTGATCCGCGTTGAAGATGCGCGCAGCGTTCTTCTCGCTGGCGGCCACCGGGCCCGTGTGATCCAGCAGCTGGCCAAGCTCGTCCACGGCATTGCACACGTCCGCGCGCAGCATGTTCTCGCCAAAGAACTGGTGGAACATCTGCCCCACCGGGCTCTTGAGGAAGGCCACGCCTCCCGAGTGCCCCGGGCAGTGCCAGGAATAGGAGCCGTCCTGCGCATAGTCCATCAGCGCCTTGAAGAAGGGCGGCGCCAGCGAGTCGAGGTAGCTCTTGGCCTCGCGGATGATGTGACGCGCCACGAACTCCGGCGTGTCCTCGAACATGTGGATGAAGCCATGCAGCTCGCGCAGGATGTCGTTGGGGATGTGCTGCGAGGTGCGCGTCTCGCCGTAGAGGTAGATCGGGATGTCGGCATTGCGGAACCGGATCTCGCCGATGAACTTGCGCAGGTTCAGCACCGCCGGGTCGAGCTCGGGCCCGGGCGTGAACTCCTCGTCGTCGATGGACAGGATGAAGGCGCTGGCGCGGCTTTGCTGCTGCGCGAACTGGCTGAGGTCGCCGTAGCTGGTCACGCCCAGCACCTCGAAGCCTTCCTTCTCGATGGCCTGGGCCAGGGCGCGGATGCCCAGCCCCGAGGCGTTTTCGGAGCGGAAATCCTCGTCGATGATGACGACCGGGAAGCGGAACCTGAGCATCGGGGCACCTCGTCCGGCCCGCGCCGGCACATGAGAAAAACGCGCGAAGTGTAGGGCCACGCCGCGCCGCTACACTGACCCATGTCACACCGGTCGTCACCCGGGTGCGCAGGAGGAGCAAAAGATGGACTTCAGTGCACCGACGCTGTGGTGGGTGCTGGCTGGCGTGCTCGTCGTGGCCGAACTGCTCAGCGGAACGTTCTACCTGCTGATGATCGCCCTGGGCGCGGCAGCCGGCGCGATCGCCGCCCATGCCGGAGTCTCGACCACGGCGCAGATTGCCACTGCCGCTCTCGTGGCCGCAGGCGCCACCGCCCTGTGGCACTTCAAGCGGGCCAGCCAGCCCCGCTCGGCCCCGGCCGCCTCCAACGCCGACGTCAACCTCGACATCGGCCAGACCGTGCAGGTGAGCGCCTGGCGCGAGGACGGCACCGCGCAGGTCAGCTACCGCGGCGCCACCTGGCAGGTCCGCCATGCCGGCGCGGCCGCAGCGCAAGCCGGCACGCACCGGATCGTCGCCGTGCACGGCAACCGACTGGATGTCGAACGCGTGACCTCCGCAACCGAGGCCTGAGCAAGGCGCATCCGCGTACCTGGACCGGCCCGCGCCGCCCCCTCTTCACACAAACCGAGCCCACCATGGAAATCGCCCTCGTCGTTGCCATCGTCGCGATCGTCTTCGTCGTGCGCACCTTCAAGATCGTCCCCCAGCAGCATGCCTGGGTGGTGGAGCGGCTGGGCCGCTACGACCGCACGCTCACGCCGGGCCTGAAGTTCGTGATCCCCTTCGTCGAGCGCGTGGCCTACCGCCACTCCCTCAAGGAGGTGCCGCTGGACGTGCCGAGCCAGGTCTGCATCACGAAGGACAACACGCAGCTTCAGGTCGACGGCATCCTGTTCTTCCAGGTGACGGATCCGATGCGCGCCAGCTACGGCTCGAGCGACTACATCGTGGCCATCACGCAGCTTGCGCAAACCACGCTGCGCAGCGTCGTGGGCAAGATGGAGCTGGACAAGACCTTCGAGGAGCGCGACATGATCAACGCCTCGGTGGTGAGCGCCCTCGACGAGGCTGCGCTCAACTGGGGCGTCAAGGTGCTGCGCTACGAGATCAAGGACCTCACCCCGCCTGCGGAGATCCTGCGCAGCATGCAGGCGCAGATCACGGCCGAGCGCGAGAAGCGCGCGCTGATCGCCGCCTCCGAAGGGCGGCGCCAGGAGCAGATCAACATCGCCACTGGCGAGCGCGAGGCCTTCATCGCGCGCTCCGAGGGCGAGAAGCAGGCCGAGATCAACAAGGCCCAGGGCGAGGCCGCCGCCATCTCGGCCGTGGCCGAGGCCACCGCCGAGGCCATCACGAAGATCGCCCACGCCATCCGCCAGCCCGGCGGCGAGCAGGCCGTGCAGCTGAAGGTGGCGGAGAAGGCGGTGGACGCCTACGGGCAGCTGGCCCGCACCAACAACACGATGATCGTTCCCGGCCACATGGGCGAGGTCTCGACGCTGATCGGCACGGCGATGGCGCTGCTGCGAGGCGGCACCGCAGCGGGCCCAGGCGCCGGGGCAACCGGCGCCTCGCCCCGCACCTGATGGACCGCGCCGCGCTGAACGTGCTCGGCACGGAGCTCGTGCCCTGCTCATACGATCCGCTGACCGGCTGGTACCGCGACGGCTGCTGCCACACAGACGAGCACGACCATGGCAGCCACGTCATCTGCTGCCGCATGTCGGTGGAATTCCTGAACCAGCAGTTCGAGTCGGGCAACGACCTCATCACGCCGCGCCCGGAGTACCGCTTCAAGGGCCTGAAGCCCGGCGACAGGTGGTGCGTGTGCGCGTTGCGCTGGCGGCAGGCCTACGAGGCCCGCTGCGCGCCCCCGGTGGTGCTGGAGAGCACGCACCGCCGGGCGCTCGACTTCGTGCCGCTGGCATGGCTGCAGGCGCATGCCTGGCTGGCCGAGCGGCCGGCCGGCGACGGGCCTCAGAACCGGTAATCGGCCCCCAGCGTGATCTGCGGCACGGCCCGGATGCGCCGCAGCGCGTCACGCAGCTGCGCCTCTTCCTGGGCCACGTCGGCGGCGATCGTCGGCGCCAGCGCGAGGTTGCCCGACACCCGCGTGGACACCGTCGGCCGGCCGATCGACACCCCGATGTCGGCGTGGAACCCGAAGCCCGAGGCCGACCCGCGGTGGCCCCAGCCGATGCCCAGGTAGGGTGTCGTGCGGGGAAAGGCGATGTCCGCTTCGAAGCGGTCGGTCGCCTGCAGGGAGTAGCTGTTGCTGCCGATGGTGACGACCTTGCCCGCGCCGAAGGCGCCCAGCTGAGCCTTGAAGTCGTTGCTGGTCATGCCGGCCGTCAGGCGGAACCGGCCCGAGAAGGGGAACCAGTCCACGAAGGCGCCGATGCGGTCGGCCTTCAGGCGCGCGTCGTAGCTGATGCCCGACTCGACGCGGGTGGCGGTACGGGTGCCCAGGGTGGAGAAGTCGGTGCGCACGGTGACGTTGCTCGACACCGGCAGGGCGAACCCGAGCACGACTCCGGGCACCCCCAATCCGGCATAGACACCCGCGGCATGCGAGGCCCCGCTCAGGGCCAGCGCGGCGGTCAGCGCCACGGCCTGGCGCGCGCGCAGCCGGGGTGCGCGCAAGAGTCGGCCAGCTGGCAGGCTGTTGTTCGTTGGCATGGGAAGCAACCTACGCGGGAACCGCCCGCCTCCCGATTCTGCTTCGGGTTTGCAGCTTCTGAAACAGGAAATGGTGACGAAAGGCAGCGTTGTCCGGTGTCCAGGCGCCGGGGACGCGGCGGACGCCTCGGATACACTTCAGCCCCTCCCGCGGAGGGATGGATGAGCGGTTTAAGTCGCACGCCTGGAAAGCGTGTGTGGGTTAACAGCCCACCGCGGGTTCGAATCCCGCTCCCTCCGCCACCGACGCACACGTGACCGCCACCCCCGGACACCTCGCCCGCCGCCTTCGCGACGCCGAAGGCCGTGGTCTCGTCGTCGCCCCGGGCGTGCACGACATGGTGTCGCTGCGCATGGCCGATGCGATGGGCTTCGAGGCCCTGTACATGACCGGCTTCGGCTCGGTGGCTTCGCTCACCGGCCTGCCCGACGCGGGCCTGGCGAGCTACACGGAGATGGTGGGCCGCGTGCAGGCGATGGCTGGCATGGCGCGCACGCCGCTCATCGCCGATGCCGACACCGGCTACGGCGGGCTCCTCAACGTGCGCCACACGGTGCGCGGCTACGAGGCGGCCGGGGCTCAGGCACTGCAGCTCGAGGACCAGGAATTCCCGAAGAAGTGCGGCCACACGCCCGGGCGACGCGTGATCCCGGTGGGCGACATGGTGGCCAAGATCCGGGTGGCCGTGGAGGCGCGTTGCTCGCCTGATTTCCTCATCATTGCCCGCACCGATGCACGCACGCGGCTGGGCCTGGACGAGGCCCTCGACCGGGCCCAGGCCTACGAGGAGGCGGGCGCCGACATCCTGTTCGTCGAGTCGCCCGAGTCCGAGGACGAGATGCGGCGCATCACGCGTGCGTTGAAGAAGCCCGTGCTGGCCAACATGGTCGAGGGCGGGCGCACGCCGGTGCTGAGCCCGCGCCAGCTCGAAGACCTGGGGTACCGCCTCGCGATCTTTCCGGTGACGGCGCTGCTGGCCTCGGCCGCGGCGATGCAGGTGGCCTACGCACGGCTGCAGGCCGGCCGCGTCGAGGCCGACACTGCGCCGCTGATGCCCTTTGCCGAGATGACGAAGCTGATGGGTTTCGAGGATGTCTGGGATTTCGAGAAGAGGCATGCACAAGATGACTGAGACCAACAAGACGAGCCGCAGGCTCGTGCTCGCCGGGCTGCTGGCGCTGTCGGCTGCGGCCGGGCCGGTGGCTGCACAGTCGGCCGCCGGGGCCGCGGACGGATTTCCGAACAGGCCCATCCGCCTGATCGTGCCCTTTGCCACCGCCGGCGTGACCGACACCAGCGGTCGCGTCATCGCCGAGGCCCTGGGCAAGCGGCTCGGCCAGCAGGTGGTCGTCGACAACCGGCCGGGCGCCTCGGGCAACATCGGCACCAGCGCCGTGGCCACCGCCGCGCCCGACGGGTACACGCTGCTGCTGGCCTTCGATGGCACGATGGTCATCAACCCGCACGTGTTCGCCAGGGTGCCCTTCGACACGCTGAAGGATTTCAGCCCCATCGGGCGCATCGGCGACGCCGTGCTGATCCTGGTGGCGCACCCGGGCGTCAAGGCCTCGACCCTGCAGGAGGTCATCGCGCTGTCGAAGGCCACGGCGGGCGGCCTGTCCTACGGCACCTCCGGCATCGGCGGCACCCCGCACATCGCCGGCGAGCTGCTGAACCAGCGCACAGGCGCGCAGTTGCAGCACGTGCCCTACAAGGGCGGCGGCCAGGCGATCAGCGACGCCATCGGCGGGTCGATCCCGCTCGTCTACACCGCGGTGGCAGGCGCCCAGGCGCACGTCAAGGGCGGCCGCCTCAAGGCGATCGCGGTATCCAGCGCCTCGCGCTCGTCGTCGCTGCCGGACGTGCCCACCTTCATCGAGGCGGGCGTACCCGACTTCGTCTCCAGCTCGTGGGTGGGCATCCTCGCTCCCGCGCGCACGCCCACGGCCATCGTGCGCCGGCTGAACACCGAGCTGAACGCCGTGCTGTCCGACCCCGCGATCCGTGAGCGCCTGGCCGTGCTTGGCATCGATCCGTCTCCGGGCACGCCGGAGCAATTCCTCGAGGACATGCGTCGCGACCTGGCGAAGTACGGGCCGGTGGTGAAGGCTGCCGGGATCAAGGTCGAGTAGCCGCTCGGCCCGGCCCCGTCAGGCCCGCGGGCTCGGGCTGGGGGGCGGGGCTGCGCATCGGCCTGAGCATGCGATGCGCTCAAGGCAAACCCTCTGCAGCGGCCCATGGCCGCGCTCCTACACTGCAGCCCGGTCAGAATCCGCACGAACAAGACATGGACAACCAGCCCCAAACCCACCTGAAGCCCCATGGTCAGCAGCGCCGTCTCCTCGCACTGGCGGGGCTGGGCCTCCTGGCCGCCTGCGGCGGCGGTGGCGGGGGCGGAACCCCGATCGCCGCGGCACCGTCGCTGCTGATCCGCAGCGACGCCACGGGCGAGGTGCGGGGCAACTTCAACGTCCAGTTCTTCTTCAGCGTACCGGTGAACTTCGCCGCATCCACCGGCGTCCTGCCCTTCACGCTGTCCGGCGCGAGCGTCGTGGCGAATTCCTTCAAGCAGCTCACCAGCGACACCTGGCAGGTGACGCTCACCCCTGACGCGAACAAGCAGGGGATCGTCGACCTGCGCGTGCCGCCGGGCGCGTTCTCGGACCCGGCCAACGGCCTGAGCAACACCCTGGCCTACGAGTTCGCGCAGCCCTACAACACGCTGGCACCCTTCGCCCGGCTGGAGTTCGGCGGCCCGGTGAACGCGCTGGGCTTCATCACCGGGGCGGGCACCTTCACGATGCGCTTCGACGCCGTGCTCGATGCGCCCTTGGCGGTGGACAAGATCGCCCTCACCGCCGGCACGATCGGGCAGTTCACCAAGACCTCGGCCACGGGGCAGAAGGACGTCTACACCTTCGTGTTCTCACCCCCGCCGGCCACGGGTGGCGGCGTGCTCTTCGAGCTGCCCAAGGCGGCGGTGACCTCGGGCGGCATCCCCAACCTGCGCGACACCTGGAGTTTCGGCCTGGCCACGCCCTGAGCCTGGCAGCCGGGCGGGGTCGGGCCTCGCCGGATGCGATCGCGGCGTTACCGCAGACGTCTCTCAGGCGCCGTGACCCTTGATGTAGGTCTCGAGGTACGACACCTGCTCGCCGAGCTGGCGGATCATGTCCTTGACGATGTCGCCGATCGACACGACGCCCACCACGCGGCCGCCCTCGAGCACGGGGAGGTGACGAATGTTGCGGCTGGCCATCAGGCCCATGCAGGCTTCCAGCTGGTCGCTCAGCTTCACCGTCATCGGGTCGGCGGTCATCACCTCGGAAACCGGGGTCGCGCGCGCATCCCGCCCCGTGAGCAGCACACGGATCGCGCAGTCGCCCTGCGTGATGATCCCGGCTAGCCGCTCGCCCTCGAGCACCAGCACCGAGCGCACGCGGCGCTCCTTCATCAGCTCCAGGGCACGCTGCACCGGCTCATGCGGTGCCACCTGGATCAGTTGGGCGGGTTTCTGGCTCAGGCAGGCTTTGACGGTGGTCACGACGGCTCCTCGATTCGACTCGCGATGACTTTACGCGAGAAGGGTCTCTTGTCAAGCCAGCCTGACACATCCGGTGCGCCGGCGCCTGGCCGCCTGCCGCGGATCCCGGCGCCTGCCCGTGCCTGCTCAGCCGCATGCCCCCCCGCCCTGCCAGGCCCGGCGCCGGCTCTCGCGCAGATGCGCCTGCTGCGCACGCAGCGACGCCACCCACGCGGGCAGATCCACGCCCGCCAGGGCAGCTGAAACCGGTTGCAGCGCGTCGCGCATGTCGGCCTGGCGCACCCGCTCGTAGGCGCGACCATACCCGTCGCGCTGCCACCATCCGGTGTCCACGAGCCAGCGGCGCAACTCCACGTGGTCGGTAGCCAGGCACGCCCCCTCCTCGGCCAGGCAGGCCTTCAGCCGCGCATTGACCTCGGCCTCGGAGACAGCGGGCTCCCCTTGCGCCAGCCGCGCCGCGACCAGCCCCAGCACCCACAGGCGGTGCTCCGGTGCGAGCCCGCCGACGGACACGCCCCGCTTGATCAGGAGCGGCGGCAGCCAGGCGGGCGTGCGATCCGGGCCGGGCATGGCGGCATCAGGGTGCCGGCACCTGCGCCCAGGTCTTGAGCACGATGGCACGGTCCTCGGGATCGGCGATGGCGTCCACGCTGCGCCGCGCCTCCTCCCAGGAGGCGGCGTGCGCCTCCCGCTCTCCGGCCACGCTGGCCGCGTGCGCATGGATGGCATGCACGAAGGCGAGCTCCCAGTCGGGCGTCTCCGGCCAGGCCAGGAAGGCCCGGCGCATCGATTCCGCATAGCCCCAGGCCGTGCGACCGTGCCCGAGCAGGGCGTGAACGTGGGCCAGCAGCATCGTCGCGCGCATGTGGTGAAGCTCGGTGCCCACGACGCTCCAGTGCCAGGCAGCCGCATGCGCGGCGTTCAGCAGGTCGTGGTCCAGCATCGCGTCGCCGCGAGCCTCGGCGAGGTCCCAGGCGCGGTTGTTGGCCTGGGCGCCGAAGTGGCGGTTCCAGCTCTCGGGCAGCGTGTCGTTCGGGGTCGTGGGCATGGGTGCTCCTCGTGCGCATGCAACTGTAGCGGCATGGGGGGCGGAGACTTAAACTGGAGCAAGCTGCCTTTCCCCATCCCGTCTGCCCACCACGCCATGCGCCTGTCCAGCCTGCACCCTGCCTCGTTGTGCCTCGCAGCCTCGCTTCTGGCCCCACTCGCGCTGCTGGCGCAGACGGCGCCCGTCACGCCGCCAGCCACCCCCCGCGCCTCACTGCCCGCGGCAGCCCCCGCCTTGCCCCCTCGAGTCGTCGCCCCGACCGACCAGGCCCAGTTCCGTCGCTTCGTCCTGCCCAACGGCCTGCGCGTGCTGCTGGTGTCCGATCCGCGCTTCAACCGCTCGGCCGCTGCGCTTGTCGTGGACGTCGGACAGATCGACGACCCGCGCGACACGGAGGGCCTGGCGCACTTCCTCGAGCACATGCTGTTCCTGGGCACCGCCAAGTACCCCGACGAGGGGGAGTACGGCCGCTTCATCCAGCGCAACGGCGGCAGCCAGAACGCCTACACCGCGAGCGACCACACCAACTACCACTTCGAGGTGCGCCACGAGGCGCTGCCCGGGGCGCTGGACCGGTTCGCGCAGTTCTTCATCGCGCCGAGCTTCAACCCCGCCTTCGTCGGCCGAGAGGTGACGGCCGTGCACAACGAGGCCATGCGCCACCTGCAGAACGACGGACGGCGCATCACAGCCGTCAAGCGCGAGCTCTACGACCCGCAAAGCGGCGAGAGCAAGTTCTCCACCGGCAACCGCGACACCCTCGCCCGTGCCACGCCGCAGGCCGTGCGGGCCTTCTTCGAGCAGCACTACAGCGCCCACCGGATGGCGCTGTCCATCACGGGCCGGGCTCCGCTGGACGAGCTGGAGCGCCTGGCCCGCGAGCACTTCACCGCCGTGCCGCGGCGCGATGTGCCTACGCCCGTGCGGACTGCCGCCTTCCTGCCCCCGAAGGCTGCGTTGCGCCTGGCCACCGTCGAGCCGGTACGCGAGCTGCGCCAGCTGCAGCTGGAATTCGTGCTGCCCGCCACGCGGCCGATGTTCGCCTCGCGCTCGGCCACGCTGGTCGAGCAGCTGATCGAGCACGCCGGAGCAGGCGGGTTGCTCGCGCGGCTGCGCGAAGAGGGCCTGGCCAACAACCTCAACGCGGGGCTGTGGGAGCGCACGCCCGAGTACGGCTCGATGTTCGTGTCGGTGGACCTGACGCCCCAAGGCGAGAAGGCCGCGCAGCGCGTGATGCAGCTGCTCTTCGGCTACTTCGAGCACCTGCGCCGCACGCCCTTCCCGCGCGCCTTCTTCGACGATCGCGCACGGATAGGCGCCCTCCAGGAGACCTACGGGAACCGCGGGGAAGGCATGCGGCTGGCCACCCAGCTGGCCAACCAGGCCCTCTTCTACCCGCTGGACGTGGCCGAGCGCGCGGGCAGCGCCTGGGGTGCCCCCGACGAGGCGGCCTACCGTCGGCTGCTCGATGCGCTGCGCCCGGACAACATGCTCGGCACACTGGCCGCGCGCGGGGTGCCCACCGACCGGCGTGAGCGTATCTACGACGTGCGCTACGGATACCGCGAGGACTCCGGCCCCGCGTATGCCCAGCTCGCCTCCGCCCAGCCGCACCCGGCCTTCGCGCTCCCGGGCGCCAACCGCTTCATGCCGGCGGCCACGCCCTTGCTGGCCGAGCGTGCCCAGACCCTCATCGACGAGCCGGGCCTGGCGCTGCATTACGCACCCGACACCGAGTTCCAGCGCCCCCAGACTGCCATCGTCATGCGCTTCGTCCCGGCGCGCGCGCTGGCCGACACGGAAGGCGCGGCACTGCTGGGCCTGTGGAGCCGCGCCTGGCGCGAGACCCTCGAAGCCGACATCGCCGATGCACGCGCTGCCGGCGTCGACCTCGGTTTCGACTTCACCATCGAGGGGCTCAAGCTCACGCTCACTGGCTACGGGGACTCCCCGGCACGGGTCGCGCGCCACGTGGCCGAACGCCTGCGCAGCCTGGACCTCAGCGCAGCGCGTTTCGAAGACCTGCGCGAGCAGGTGCTGCGGGTGCTGGCCAGCTACGTGCAAAGCGAGGCCATCGACCTGGCGCGCAGCCGGCGCGACGCCATGATGCGCGAGGCGGCACCCCTGCCACCCGAGCTCGAACCTTTCACGCGCCGCGCCACGCGCGAGCAGGTGCAGCGCTTCGGCGAGCGAATGCTCTCGCGCGGGCGCCTGGAGGTGCTCGTGCACGGCCACCTGCCACCGGAGGAGGCCGTGGCCATGGCGCGCGCGCTCAGCCGCTCCATCGGCGCCAGGCCCCTGGCGGCGGCCGAGCGCATGCAACGCCGCCACCTCGTCATGCGGGCGGGCGAGCAGATCGTCGATGCCGGCTCGATCGAAGGCAGCAACGCCGTGTGGTGGCTCGACCTGACGCTGCCCGAGGACACGCCTCGCATGCGCGCCGCTTCGCTGGCCATTGCCGCCTTCGCCTCGCCGGCAGCCTTCACCGAACTGCGCACACGCCAGCAGTTGGGCTACATCGTGAGCGCGGGAGCCGGCACCTCCGAGCGGGCGCGCTGGCTGACCCTGCTGATCCAGTCGAGCACCTTCACGAGCGACGAGCTGCAACGGCGCGCCGAGACCTTCCTCGCGACACTGCCGGCCGCGCTCGCTGCGCTGTCCGACGCCGAGTGGGCAACGCTCAAGGCAGGTGTCCAGTCGCGCCTGGAGGCCAAGCCCACCGGCATCGCCGACCGGGCCGAGCGCCTCTTCAGCAGCGCCTACGTCTTTGGCAGCGAGTGGGACCGCCAGGCCACCACGGTGGCCGCCCTGCAGACATTGACGCAGGCCGAAGCCGCCCGGCTGCTGGCCGATGTGCTCGACCCGAGCACGGCGCGCCGGCGCCTGGTTCGGCTCGACCCCGCCGCACGGCCACCCAAGCAGGCCGCCGTGGCCAGCTTCAGCGACCGAGAGGCCTGGAAGCGCACGCGTGAGTTCCGCTGAGCGAGGGGCGGGCGGGCAGGCCCGCCAGGCAGTTGGCCCGCGCTACCTGGCCACCCGCGCCTGATCCGGCGTCGCGGGCGTGCTGCCTGCGACCGCGGAGCAGAACCACTGCGTCGCCAGCTCCAGTCGCGTGAGCGCGGAACCCACCGTGACGGACCAGGCGCCAGCCTGTCGCGCGGCGGCGGCCTGCGCGGGCGTGTTGAACCGTCCCTCGGCCATCACGCGCAGCCCGCGCGCGGCCAGGGCGCGCACCAGCTCGAGGTCGGGCTCCTGCGGGGCTGGGCCGCCGGTGTAGCCACTGAGCGTGCTGCCCACGATGTCGAAGCCCATGGCATGCGCCGCCAGGCCGTCGGCCAGGCACGAGGCATCGGCCATGGCAACTGCGCCTGCGCCGTGGATCGCTGCGAGCAGCGAGGGCAAGGGCACCGGACGCGCCCGCGCGGTCGCATCCACGGCGACCACGTCCGCACCGGCGTCCAGCAGGTCGTGCACGTCCTCCAGCAGGGGCGTGATGCGCACCGGAAAGTTCTCCAGGTCACGCTTGACGATCCCGATCACCGGTACCGTGACCGCACCTCGCACCCGGGCGACGCGTTGCGCACCGGCCACCCGCACGCCGCTGGCCCCGCCCGCCACGGCTGCCCGGGCCAGGCGGCACACCACGTCGTCGTCGTCCAGCGGCCCGCCGTCGACGGGCTGGCAGGAGACCACGAGCCCACCGCACAGGGCCTCATGGACCTCACTCAGCCCCAGGCGCAGCCTCAAGGTGCGGCCCCTGCCAGGCCTTCCACGCCGCTGCGCAGCACCTCGACCTCCAGTCGGTAGCGATCGGCCCGGTACAGGCTCTTGCCGTATTCGATCGGCTCACCGGTCGATGACTGCACGGCGCGCTCGACCAGGAGCGCCGGCGAGAAGGGCGCCACGTCGAGCAGCCGCGCCTCGTCCTGCGTGACGACCGTGGCCTGGATCTGCTGCGCGGCTGCGCGCATGTGGATGCCGTAGCGGACGGCGAGGAGTTCGTAGAGGGATTGCTCGGCCAGCGCCTGCGGGTCGAAACCCGGCAGCCGCAGCGCGGGCAGGTACGCCGTCTCCAGCGCCATCGGCATGCGGTCGGCCAGGCGCAGGCGGCGTACCTCGTGCAGCAGTGCCCCCGGGCTCAGGCGTAGCTTGTGGGCGAGCTTGGCGTCGGCCGGCACCTGCCGCGTGGACAGGATGCGGCTGGAAGGCTGCAGCCCCCGCTCGCGCATGTCCTCGCTGAACGAGCGCAGCTGGAAAGGCTTGACCCAGGCCTGCGCGACCACGTAAGTGCCCGAGCCCTGTCGGCGCTGCAGCAGGCCCTCCGCCTGGAGGGCGTTCATCGCGGCGCGCAGGGTCTCTCGGGCCACCCCGAGCTGGGCAGCCAGGTCGCGTTCCGGCGGGAACCGGGCACCATCGGCCGACTGCTCGACGAGCTGCATGAGTTCGCGCCGCAGCCGCTCCTGTTTCGCGCTTCGCCTCACGGTGTGATGATTCCCCTGGAGACCAGTCCGCGCATGGCGCCCGGGCCGACCCTGTTTCTGTCCGGATTCACTTTACCATTGCTGGACCATTTCTAGACCATGCGCGACGTGCCACCCCCACCTGCCGCAGCCGGCCACCCCTCGTGTCCCCCCCGGCGACGCTGGCTCGTCGGCGCGGGGGCGGGCGCCCTGCTGGCCCTGCCCGCCTGGCCGGTGCAGTCCTCCGGGCGCGAGGTGTCGTTCTGGACCATGCAGCTGTCGCCGCACCACGACGCATACATCCGCGCCGTGCTTGCCGCCTTCGAGCGCCGGCACGCCGGCGTGCGGGTGAAGTGGGTCGACGTGCCGTGGTCGGAGATGGAGCGCAAGGTGCTCACCGCGATCGCAGCCGGCACCGCCCCGGACATCGTGAACCTGAACCCGCAGTTCAGCGCCAAGCTCGCCGAACTCGGGGCGCTGCAGGAGCCGGAGCGCTTCATGAGCCCGGAGCAGGTGGCCGGCTACCTGCCCTCGACCTGGGCCGCCAACCGGCTCGGCGGGCGCACCTTTGCGCTGCCGTGGTACGTCACGAGCAACATCACGCTGTGCAACCGGGCCCTGCTCGAGCGAGCGTCCGTGCGGCCACCACGTGACTGGCCGGCGCTGCTGGAGACGGCGCCGCAGCTGCGCGAGCGCACGGGCCAGTACGCCTACTTCACCGCGCTGGACGGCAGCGCGGCGCTCGAGATGCTGGCTGCCACGCGGGCCCCGCAACTGGCTCTGCTCACGCCCGACCAGTGCGGCGCGGCCTTCGACAATGCCGACGGCCGCGCCTTCTTCCAGGCCTTCGGTGAGCTCTACCAGCGGCAGTGGGTGCCACGCAACGTGCTGACGGAGGGTCACCGCACGGCGGTGACGATGTTCCTGTCGGGCCAGGTGGCAATGGTGTCCACCGGCATGCAGTTCCTGGCCCAGGTACGAAATGCCAACCCGGGCCTGTATCCGCTGGTGCAGGTGGCTCCGCAGCTCGGGGCTGGCCGCCCGAACCTGGCCGTGATGAATCTGGCCGTGCCCACCGCCAGCCGCAATCCCGAGCTGGCCTTCGCCTTGGCTGCCTTCGTCACCGACGCAAGCAACCAGCTGGCGCTCGCGCGCCGCGTGCCGGTGCTGCCTTCCAGCGCGGCGAGCTACGACGATGCGCTCTTCACGCAGCCCAGCGGTGACGAGGTGCTCGATGCCGCCCGCGCCCTGACCGTGCGGCAGGTGCGAGAGGGCACCGTGCTCGTGCCGCCGGTGCGGCGCTACAGCCGCCTGCGCGCCAGCTTCGTGCGCGCCCTGCAGTCCACCATGCTGGGCCGCCTGGCCCCCGCGGATGCCGTGCGCACCGTGGCGCGCGAGTGGCGCGGCCTGCTCGGCTGCGCGGCCTGAGGCCGAAGCGATGCAAGACGCTGTCCTGGCCCTGGAGTTCGGCGGCACCCGCCTGCGCGGCGGGCTCGTCACCGAGGCGGGCGGGTTGCTCGCGAGCACCGCCACCGCCACCGAGGCCCGCCGCGGGGCGGCCCACGTGCTGGCGCAGGCCGACACCGTGCTCGCAGCCCTGGGACTGCCCGGCGGACCCTGGCGGGTGCGGGGGATCGGCATCAGTGCGGCAGGTGTCATCGACGTGGCCCATGCACGCGTGATCGCTGCGAACGACAGCATGCCCGGCTGGGCCGGCACCGACCTGCGCCGCCACTTCGAGACCCGTCTGGGTGCGGCGCTGCCGGTGTGGGCCGACAACGACGCCAACCGTGCGCTCGCCGGGGAGCTCTGGCGCGGGGGCCACGCAAGCACCGACGAGCGCGCGCCCACCGTGATGCTGACCCTGGGCACGGGCCTGGGCGGAGCGATCGCGATCGGCGTCGAGGTGGTGGCCGGTGCCACACAGCGCGCGGGCCACTTCGGCTCCGTGCGCGTCTGGCACGCGCGTCAGCAGGCCGTCGTGCCGCTGGAGAGCGTCGTCAGCGGAACCGGCCTGATGCACCTCTACCGCCTCATCGCGCCCGGTGATGCGCCGCGCGCCGAAGGCGGCGTGCAGGTGGCGCAGTGGGCAGCCGACGCGTCGGCTCCGGGCCATGCCCACGCCCGGGCCGCGCTGGACGAGTGGGTCGCGCTGCTGGCGGGCTTCCTGAGCGACCTGCACGTGAGCCTCGACCCCGGGCTCGTCATCGTCGGCGGGGGCGTGCTGCGCTCGCGCGAGCTGTGGTGGACGCAGCTGCAGCAAGCCCTGGCGGCTGCCCGCGTGCCGCTGCGGCTCGCGCCGGCGGCGCTCGGCGACGACGCCGGGCTGCTCGGCGCGGCTCGCCTGGCCTGGCAGCGGATCCCGCGCTGAGTACCGGAACATGCCACGCCACGACCGCCCACCCCGCCTGCAGCACCCGCTCGTGCCGCTGCTCTTCCTGCTGCCCGCCTGTGTCGTGCTCGGCTCGCTCGTGCTCTACCCCGCACTGAAGGCCGTGTGGATGAGCTTCACCGACTACAACCTCATCAACGAGCCGCACTTCGTCGGCCTGGCCAACTACGCGCGGCTGTGGGCCGATCCGGCCTTCTGGAGCGCGCTGCGCAACACGCTGCTGTACCTCGCGGTGGTGGTGCCGGTGCTGGTCGTGGCTCCCATCTTCCTGGCCATGCTCGTCAACCGCAGCCTGCCCGGCATCGCCTTCTTCCGCGCCGCGATCTACCTGCCGGTGGTGACCTCGCTCGTCATCAGCGCGCTCGTGTGGAAGTGGGTCTACGAGGAGCGCGGGCTGCTGAACCACTTCCTGCTGGCCACCGGCCTCACGCGCGATCCCGTGGCCTTCCTGGCCGACCCGGCGCACGCCCTCTTTGCCGTGATGGCGGTGACGGTGTGGAGCGGCATGGGCTACTACATGGTGATCTACCTGGCCGGCCTGCAGGCCATCCCGCGCCACCTCTACGAGGCCGCCGAGGTCGAGGGCGTGAGCCGCTGGCAGCAGACGCTGCACATCACGATCCCGATGCTGCGGCCCTCGATCGCCGTGGTGGCGGTGATGTCGTCGATCTCGGCCATGAAGGTCTTCGAGGAGGTCTACGTCATGACCCAGGGCGGGCCGCTGGACGCCACGAAGACGCTCGTGTTCCTGATCTACGAGTCGGCCTTCGTCGAGTTCGAGATGGGCTATGCATCGGCCATCGGCGTCGTGCTGTTCGCCATCACCCTCGCGCTGTCGCTGCTCAATCTGCGCGCCCTGCGGGAGTTGCGCCGATGAGCGGCAACCGCCCTTCGTGGGCCGAGGCGGCGCTGCGCTACGCGGGCCTGGTGCTGATGGTCGCGCTCACGATCGGGCCTTTCCTGTGGCTGCTGTCCACGGCGCTGAAGTCGCCCGCGGAGAATATCCACGCCTTCCCGCCGGCACTGCTGCCGGCCGAGCCCACGCTCGGCAACTTCGCGCGCGTCCTCGAGAGCCAGCCCTTCGGACGCTACCTGCTGAACTCGGCGCTCGTCGCCGCGCTGGCCGTGGGCTGCAACCTGCTGCTGTCTTCGCTGGCAGGCTACGCGCTGGCCCGCATTCCCTTTGCCGGCCGCACTGGCGTGTTCGCGGTGCTGCTGGCCTCGATGATGCTGCCCTTCCAGCTGCTCATGATCCCCGTCTACGAACTCGCGCTGACCCTCGGGCTGCACAACACCCGCCTCGGGCTCGTGCTGCCGCATGCCTGCACGGCCTTCGGCGTCTTCTTCATGCGCCAGGCCTTCGCCTCGGTGCCACCGGCACTCGAGGAGGCCGCGCTCGTCGAGGGCGTGAGCCGCTGGCGCATCTGGCAGCACGTGATGATGCCGCTGGTCAAGCCTTCCCTGGCCACGCTGGCGATCTTCGGCTTCATCGGCGTGTGGGGCGACTTCCTGTGGCCGCTCATCGTCGTGGACGACCCACGGCTGTTCACGCTGCCGCTTGGGGTGAACCGCCTGGCCAGCGCCTTCTCGATGGACTGGCGCCTGGTGGCCGCCGGCACCGTGATGTCGGTGCTGCCGATCCTGCTCGTGTTCGTGTTCAGCCAGCGCTGGTTCATCGCCGGCGCCATGAAGGGAGCGGTGAAGGGATGAGCCGCACGCGCGTGGACGTCGTGGTGCACACGCACTGGGATCGCGAGTGGTACCTGCCCTACCAGACCACGGTGGCCAGGCTCACGCAGGTGCTCGAGGCCGTGGTGTCGCAGCTCGAGGCGGGCACGCTGCAGAGCTTCCTCTTCGACGGGCAGACAGTGGCCTTCGAGGACGTCGAGGCCCATGGGGAGCCAGCCCTTGTCCAACGCGTGCGGCAAGCCGTGCGGCGCGGCCAGGTGTCCCTCGGGCCCTGGTACGTGATGGCAGACGAGTTCCTGTGCAGCGGCGAATCGCTGCTGCGCAACCTCCAGACGGGCATCGCCGACGCCCAGGCTGCGGGCGGGCTGCAGCGGGTGGGCTACCTGCCAGACAGCTTCGGCCACGTGTCCCAGATGCCGCGCCTGCTGCGAGAGTTCGGCATCGAGGTGGCCGTGCTGTGGCGCGGGGCCGATGCGGCCACCACCAGCTTCGAGTGGGAGGCGCCGGGCGGCGTTTCGGTGGGGACCGTGTTCCTGCCGGAGGGCTACTACCAGCATGCGCTGAACGTGCCGGGCGCACACGAGGAACTGCTCGGGCTCCTGCGACGCCTGAAGGCCCGCAGTACCGCGCCGCGGCTGCTCTTCACCCAGGGTGGCGACCACCTGCTGCCGGGAACCGACATGGCTTTACGCCTGCGGGCCTTCAACGCCTCCCAGGATGAGTTCGAGCTCGTGCCCGCGACGCTGGCCGACCACGCCCAGGCGCTGCTGGCCGCCACACCCGGGCGCGAGCGGCTCGTCGGGGAGCTGCGGGCCAACCGGCAGGCCTTCGTGCTCCCGGACGTGCTCTCCACGCGCCGCCACCTCAAGCGGCTGCACGACCAGGCCGAAGACCGGATGCTGGGAGCCATCGAGCCCCTGCTGGCCTGCACGGTATCGGCTGCCCGATGGCCGACTCGTGCGCTGGACCAGGCCTGGCGCTTGCTGCTGCAGCAGCAGGCGCACGATTCGATCTGCGGCTGCAGCACGGATGCGGTCCACCGCGAGATGGAACAGCGCTTCGTCTCGCTGCAGCAGCGGCTCGATGCGCTGCACGCGCTCGCACTGGCGGAGGCTGGAATGGTCTCGCTGCGTCGCCATGCAGGCGGCCCGGACGTCTGGGCCGACGACGCACGGTGCACCGTCTTCAACCCGTTGCCGCAGCGGCTCGAGGGGTGGCAGGTGCTGCGCATCTTCCTCGCAGGCCCACGCCTGCCCTCGCTGCGCCTGACCCGGGACGGCGAGGTGCTGCCGCACGTGATCCTCGAGGCCGCCCCGCACGAGGAGATCCGCTCGCCCCTGGATGACTTTCCCGAGCGGTTGCAAGGCTGGAACTATGCGCTGGCGCTTCCGCTGGCCCTGCCCGGACTCGGCGCGACCGCGCTTCGGATCGAGGCCGCGCCCGAGGCCACTCAAGGCACCGGCGTACCGGCGGGCGCCGCGCTCGTCTCGGGTGAGGTGCCGCCTGATGCGGCACCCGTACGCATCGGGAACGCGGCGCTGGCCCTGTGGCTCGATGCCGCGGGCGTGCTCCACCTGACGGACCTGCGCAGCGGCACGACCCATTCGCCCCTGCTCCAGTGGCTGCACGAACTCGACGCCGGCGACAGCTACAACTGGAGCCCGCCGCCCGAGCCCGCCTCACGGATCGAGTCCAGCCTGCGCGTGCACAGCGCCTGGCAGCGCAACGGGGCAGCCGAGTTGCGCCTGTCGATCCGGATGGACGTCCCGGCGGGTCTCGCGCCGCACCGCCGCGGCGCGGCTGCCGAGCGCGTGTGCAACGAAGGGGAACTGTGCCTGCGCCTCCTGGGCGATGAGCCCACGGTGCATGCCGAACTCACCTGGCACAACCGCTCGCAGGATCAGCGCACGCGCCTGCTGCTGCCGCTTGCCGACACCGCCTCACCCATCTGGACCGACACCGCTTTCGACTGGTCGGCGCGGCCACGGATCCTGCGCCAGCTCCCCGCAGCGCAGTCTCGCCAGGAGATGCCCGTCGCCGTGCTTCCCACGGCCAGCGCGCTTCACGCTGCGCCTTGGTGGCTGGCTCACGAGGCGATGCACGAGTGCGAGGTGATCGAGCACGCGGGCCGGCACTTCGTCGCGCTGACCCTGGTGCGCAGCGTGGGATGGCTGTCGCGGCGCGACCTGCTCACGCGCGGGGTGGGCGCCGGGCCCGACATCGCCACGCCGCAGGCCCAGTGCCAGGGCACCGAGGTGTTCCGCTGGCGCTTCGGGCCCGCAAGCCCCAGGGAGGCACTGCCGCAGGCTCGCCAGTTGCGCCGCCCTGCCCTGGTGCTGCGCGGGCACCGCACCGCCTGGCCGGCGCCGCTGGACATCGGCAACGCCGAAGTCGCCGTCAGCAGCACCCGGCGCCTGGGGGCCGGCGGGCCGCTGGAGCTGCGCGTGTGGAACCCCACGGACCGACCACAGTCACTCGCACTCCCGACCGGCGGCTGGCAGGCCGTGCGGGCCGACGGCGCACCGCTGCCCCCGGCACACGAGGAGGGGCATGCCGTGCCACCTCACGCCCTGCTCACCCTGCGGGCGCGCGCATGAGCCTGGCCCGCCCATGAGCGCCCTGAACCGCCTCCTGGCCTTGCCGCTGGACGCACGCCCCGCGGTGCGCGCGCAGGTGGTGCAGCTCATGGCCGCCGGCGGCTGGGAGCTGGTGGTGCCGTCCGTGGACCAGCTCGGCCACCTGCGCCGGCCGGCCGACCGCGACGCGCTGGTCGCCTGGATCACGCGCGAGGCGCACGGCGTGGCAGGCTTCGTGCTGTCGCTGGACATGCTTGTCTACGGCGGCCTCGTGCCCTCCCGCTTCAGCGCCGACGAGGAGCCGGCCCTGGCCTCGCGGCTGGCCTGGCTGCGCCAGCTGCGCGCCGCGCACCCGTCCAAGCCCCTCTACGCCTTCGCCTCGACGATGCGCATCAGCCGCAGCCTCGAGGCCGAGGAGGAGAAGCCCTACTGGTCCGAGCATGGGCTGGCGTTGTGGACCTGGTCCTACCATCAGGACCGCCACGCGCAGCTGCAGCAGGCCATCGATGCGCAGCAGGCACGCGAGGCCGCGGCAGCGGTGCCCGACGTCATCCGCGAGGACTATCTCGCCACACGCGCACGCAACCACGCGCTCACCCGCTGCATGCTGCAACTCGTGCGCGAGGGCGTGATCGACCGCCTCGTGCTGCCGCAGGACGACACGGCCGAGTTCGGCTTCAACATCGCCGAGCGGCGTGCGCTGCAAGCAGAGGTTTCGCGCCTCGGGCTGCAGGACCGCGTGCCGATCTACCCCGGCGCCGACGAGGTGCTGCACACCGCCTGCACGCACGCCGTGCAGCGCCTGGGAGGCCGGCCGCCGCTGCGCGTGGCCTTGAGTCCGATGCGCCCGGCCGCGCTGCCTGCGCTCGTGCCACGTTACGAGGACCGAAGCCTGTCTGAATCGGTGCGCAGCCAAGTCGCGGCTGCGGGTGCCCGGCTCGTGGACGACGTGGCCGAGGCAGACATCGTGCTGGCGCTCTACACCCAGGGCACCGCGCAGGGCGACTGGGCACTGCAGCAGCCGCTGCCGCAGCGCGAGCCCGTGGACACGGCCTGGCTGGCCTCGCTGGCTGTGCACCAGCGTGCGAACCGTGCCGTGGCAGTGGCCGACCTCGCCTGCGCCAATGGCGGCGACCCGTGGTTCGTGCACGCGCTCGCCCAGGCACTGGAGCTGCGCGGGCTGGCTGCCTACGCCGGCTGGAACACCGCCGGCAACACACTGGGCTGCGCCATCGCCCAGGCGGTGCTGGCCCACGGCAGGCTCGACACCGCGGCCCACCGCCACAACCTGGCGTTGCGGCTTGCCGAGGACGTGCTGTGGCAGGCCGAGCTGCGCCAGGTCGTCCGACTGGGCGGCCTGTCGGTGCCGCCCGAGGCGCTGGCCGAGCACGTGCAGCAGCTCTTCGTGCCCCAGGCCAACGCCTGGCTTGCGCCCTGGCGCCTGGGCTGGCGCGTGCGGCGCACCTTCCTGCCCTGGGACCGCACCTTCGAGATCGGCCTGGAGCTGGAGCCCGTGCCATGACCGCGAGCCACTCGGTCCAGATCGCCGTCATCGGCGCCAGCCTGGGCGGCGTGGTCGCAGCCTGGCGCGCCTGCGAGGCCGGCCACCAGGTGCTGCTCGCGGCCGAGCACCCATGGCTGGGCGGTCAGCTGACGGCGCAGGGCGTTCCGCCCGACGAACACGCCGCCATCGAGCGCGGCGGAGCCTGCGCAAGCTACCTGGCCTTTCGCGAGGCCATGCGCGCCCATTACCGCGCGCAACCCGGCTTCGAGGATCACACCTCGCTCACCCAGGGGCTCAACCCCGGCGACGGCTGGGTCAGCAACCTGTGCATCGAACCCCAGCTGGCGGCGCGCCACTTCGACGCGCTGCTCGCCCCGCACGTGGCGGCGGGAAGACTCGTCCTGCTTCGCGGCGTGGCGCCGGTGTCGGTCCATCGCCAGGGCATGCGGCTCCTGGGCGTCAGGCTGCGCACGGCCAGCGGCCCCGTGCACGAGGTGCAGGCACGCTTCTTCATCGATGCGACCGACACGGGCGCGCTGCTGCCGCTTGCGGGCCTGCCCTACCGGCTCGGCAAGGAGGCGCGTGCCGAGTTCGACGAGCCCGATGCTCCGCTGCAAGCCGATGCGCTGGACCAGCAGCCGGTGACGCACGTGGTCGCGCTCGAGTGGCAGGGCAGCCCCGGGCCGGTGCTCGAGCCGCCCCCCACCTACGGCTTCTGGCGCGAGCGCGTCGTGCCCCACCACGCCCACCTGCAGTTCAGCCTCTTCCTGCCCGGCCGCCAGGGCGCCTCGGTCCCGTTTCCCCTCACCGGGCAGGGTACGACGCTCGACCTGTGGCGCTACCGCCGGGTGCGCGCCGCACACCAGTGGCCCGGCCTGCGGCCGCCTCCCACCGAGCTCACGCTCGTCAACTGGGGGCACAACGACTATGCGCTGCAGCCCCTGCTGGACGGGCCGCTGCCGCAGGCGGAGGTGGAAGCGGCGGCGCGCGAACTCACGCATGCGCTCGTGCACTGGCTGCAGGTGGAAGCGCCGCGGGAAGACGGCAGCCGCGGCTGGCCCGAATGGCAACCGGCCGCGGGTGCACTCGGCACCGCCGACGGCCTCGCGCAGCAGGCCTATGTGCGCGAGTCACGCCGCATGGTGACGCTGCGCACGCTGACTCAGCGCGACATCGGGCTCGAGCACCCCGAGGCCGCGCTCGAGCCCGTGCACCTGCCGGACAGCGTCGGCGTGGCCTGGTACAACCTGGACATCCACCCCACCTGCCGCAGCGGCCACGGCACGAACGCCCGCGTGCGCCCCTTCACGCTGCCGCTGGGTGCCTTCGTGGCGCGCGACTGCGACAACCTGCTGCCGGGCTGCAAGAACATCGGCGTGACGCACCTGGCCAATGCCTGCACGCGCGTGCACCCGGTGGAGTGGCTCGTGGGCGAGGTGGCTGCGCACCTGGCCAGCGCCTGTCTGCGGGGTGGCCACACCCCGGGCACCCTGCATGCGGATTCCCGCGCGCAGCGCGCGCTGAGGGATGATCTCGACCGCAGTGGCGTGCCCCGCCTCTGGGAACCCGCCTGGCTCGCCGGCCTGCGGCCACACGCCCCTGCCCCCTCGGCCCCACGACCCGCATGACCGCCCTCACGCTGCAAGCCGTGCGCAAGCGCTTCGGCCGAACCGAGACGCTGCACGGCATCGACCTGCACATCGCGCCAGGCGAGTTCGTTGTCTTCGTGGGCCCTTCCGGGTGCGGCAAGAGCACGCTGCTGAGGCTCATCGCCGGGCTGGAGTCGGTGAGCGAGGGCCGCATCCTCTTCGGCGAGCGCGACCTCACGCAGGCAAGCCCGAGCCAGCGGCGCGTGGCGATGGTGTTCCAGAGCTACGCCCTGTACCCGCACATGACGGTCCAGGAGAACCTGAGCTTCGGCATGCGCATGCGCGGCGAGCCGCGCGATGTCATCGCGCGCAAGCTCGAGCATGCGGTGCGCATCCTGCAGCTCGAGCCCTATCTCGCACGAAAGCCCGGCGAGCTCTCCGGAGGCCAGTGCCAGCGCGTGGCCATCGGCCGTGCCCTCGTGCAGGAGCCGGACGTCTTCCTCTTCGACGAGCCGCTGTCCAACCTCGACGCCGAGCTGCGCCTGCGCATGCGGGTGGAGATCGCGGCGCTGCACGAGGCGCTGGGCCGCACCATGGTCTACGTCACGCACGACCAGGTCGAGGCGATGACGCTGGCCGACCGCATCGTCGTGCTGCGGGAGGGGCGCATCGAACAGGTGGGGACACCACGCGAGCTGTACGACAGGCCCGCCAGCCTCTTCGTGGGCGGCTTCATCGGCTCGCCGGCGATGAACCTGCTGCCCGTGGCATTCGAGACCGGTTGCGCTCGCCTGGCAGACGGCAGTGTGCTGCCGTCAGGGGCCGGTCATGCGGGTCCCGGCCATCTCGGCGTGAGGCCCGAGCACCTGCGTCAGCAACCCGAAGGGCCCCTCCGGCTGGAGGTCACCGTGGTCGAGGAACTGGGCGCCACCCGCTACGTGCACGGGCGCTGCGCGGGCCAGTTGCTGTGCGTCGAGTGGCGCGAGGGTGCAGCCCCTGCGGCAGGCGCCGTCGTGCGGCTGTCGCCGACGCATCTGCACGCCTTCGACTCCGACGGGCGGCGCCTGGACTAGCGGCTGGCCCGGCCAGAAGGACAAACGCCCCGGCCCGCCTTCAGGCGAACCGGGACGCAGCGCCTCGGCCTGCGCCGGTGCCGACGCCTTACATCTTCGCGCGCACCGCGATGAAGAACTGGCGCCCGTTCTGGTGCCAGTAGCCCGGCGCGTTCTTGTTGAGGTAGTAGGTGTGGCGGATCGGGTCGTTCAGGTTGTTGCCGTCCAGGTGGATGCTCAGGTCCTTGCGAATGCGGTAGCCCAGCGACAGCGACAGGCTGCCCGCGCCCGCATAGCGGTGCTGGCCGTTGTACTGCGTGATCACGCCTGCGCTGTTGACGATGGGCTTGAGCGTGCCGTCGCCGACGAAGCCGATGGCGTAGTCGGTGCGGTAGTTCCAGGCCAGGCTCGCGGTGAACTTGTCGTCCTCGTAGAAGCCGCGCAGGTTGTAGGTCCAGGTGGAGGTGCCCAGCATCGGGGCGCCGTCCTCGTCCTGGGAGTCGACATAGGTGGCGTTGGCGCCGAAGCCGAAGCCGCGGCCCACCGGCATCTCGAAGGCGGCCTCGGCACCCTTCAGGTTCGCCGACACCCCCTTGCGGGAGGTGACCATGTAGGTGGAGACCTTGTTCTGCGAGATGTTGTAGTAGTCGATGTACGACACGCCCGTCTTGACGTAGTTCGAGATGTCCTGGGCGAACAGGCCGGCCGACACGTAGGCGCGCGGCGCGAAGTACCACGCCAGCGAGAGGTCGACGTTGTCGGACAGGATCGGGCGCAGCTTCGGATTGCCGCTGGAGCCGGTGAGCAGCGTGTCGTTGAGGGTGACCGCGCCGGCCAGCTCGTTGTAGTTGGGACGCCCGAGGCTGCGCGAGACGGCTGCCCGACCGATCACGCCCTTGCTCAGCTCCCAGCGGATGTTGAAGCTCGGCAGCGTGTCGACGTGGTTCGTCGTCACCAGCCGCGGCACGTACGTGGCCACGCGCGAGGTGTTGATCGACTCGGGCACCGAGCAGGGCTGCAGCACCACGCACTGGCCCACGCCGGTGCCGCTGACCAGGGCCTGGTACGACAGCGATGCGACCTTCGTCTCCACCAGGCGCACCCCGACGTTGCCGGTGATCTTGGGATCGAGCTCGAACTCGGCCATCAGGTAGCCGGCGTTGTTGTCCTCCTTCACCTGGAAGCCGCCGGACCACTGCTTGTTGAGCACCGGGTTCCAGTTGATGTACTGGTCGGTGAAGGCCTTCATCTGCCCCATGTCGAATCGGAAGATGTCGCGCGGGAAGTTGCCCGAGGCGCCGTTGAACCAGTTCGACGGGTACAGCGTGGCAGGCACGGGGCGTGCGGAGTCGGGAACGACGCTCTGCTTGATGAGCGTGCCGCCCGTGATCGGGATGAAGGGGAAGTCAGGCGAAGACGAGGGGATCGGGCCGGCGGCGGTGTCCTGGGCATTCCAGCGCGCGGTGATGACCTCGTAGGTGCGGTCGTGGCGCGAGGAGCGCGCACCGAACTTCAGCACGGGGATGAACCGGTGGTCGAGCCGGTACTCGACGTCGAGATGGGCGTAGGTTTCCTTGTCCACGGCCTTGACGGCTGCGCCCTGGTTGGTCAGCAGGGAGAAGTTGCCGACCTTGGTCAGGTCGATGGACTTGCCGGTGGCGTCGAGGATCACGTACTCGGCGGGCGCGCCCGGGGTCTGCGAGAAGTTCACCGAGGCCGGGTTCAGCAGGCCATAGACCAGGCTGGGCTGGGAGGCGGTGGTGCCCGTGCCCTCGGTCGCCCCGAAGCGTACGCGCGCCGTCAGCGACTTGCTCAGGTTGAACTTGCCGTCGACGTCCCAGAAGGCGCTGGTGGACTGCGCGCCCTGGCGGTTGAAGTGGTCGAACTGCAGGCCCACCACGTTGGCCGTGGAGCCGGTGGGGCGCACGATCTTGGCGCTCGTCACCACATCACCCGTGATGACGGCGTCGCGGATCACGTAGCCTGCGTTGTTGACCAGGCCGAAGGGCAGCGCGTAGGCCGAGCTGTTGTAGTTGTCGGCGTCCAGCGTGGTGCGAAACACGCTGAGGTTGAGTTCGACGTCGGCGTTGGGCTTGTATTGCGCGCCCAGATAGCCGCCCGAGCGCTTGCGCACACCCTCGAACATGGCCGAGTTCAGGCTTCCGGTGATGCGCTTGCCGGCCAGGTCGGGGTTGCCTGCTGCCGTGGCCTGCGCCGCGGTGATGACGTTGTAGCCGAAGATCTCCTGACCGTCGCGGCGCAGATGCCGGTCTTCCTTGTAGGCCTGCACCAGCACGCCCAGCTTGTTGTCGGGGCTCTTCCAGGCGATCAGGCCGCTGACCTGCGGGTCGGTGGTGCCCGCCAGCGTGGCATGCGCGGCGCCGATCGAGACCTCGCCGTTGATCCTGTTGCGAAACGACAGCGGCTTGCGCATCAGGATGTCGACACTGCCGGAGATGCCGCCCTCGGTGATGTCGGCACGGCTGCTCTTGTAGACGATGGTCTGCCCGATGAGCTGCGACGGCATCAGGCCGAAGCCCACGCTGCGGCCGCTGCCGGCCTGGTCGCCCACGTGCCAGTCGCCGGCGCTCAGGGCATGACCATTGAGCGTCACGAGGTTCAGGTTCGGGCTCGTGCCGCGGATGGCCACCCGCTCGGCCTCGTCCATGGCCAGCGCGCCACCGTACTGCACGTTCACGCCCGGCAGGCGGGACAACGCGTCGGCGATGTTCTTGTCGGGCATCTTGCCCACGTCCTCAGCCGTCACCACCTCGACGTTCGTGTCGGCCTCGCGCTTGGTCACGAGCGAGCGCTCGATCGAGCCGCGGATGCCCGTGACCTCCACCGTCTGCGCGGCGTCCTTCTTGTCCTCCGGCTTGGCCGGCGCGGCGGCCTGTTGGGCCTGCGCAGAAACGGACAGCGCCATGAGCAGGCCGGATACGGCCAGAGCAACGGGTTGGCGGCGGAAGGTCATCGTTTGTCTCCTGGAGGCAGGTTCATCGAGGCGGGCCGGGCACGCGGGTGCGCCCTCGTCGGAAGCCGCACCGGCTCAACTAGACCGCCGGTCCATTCTAGGGATTCCGTTCGACCTCTCCTCCTAGACCACTTGCTCGTTTTCCCTAGCGCGACCCAGGCTGTCGGCCGGCCGCGGCCTCAGGTGCCGCAGAACGTGCGGTAGCAGGCGGTGACCTCCACAGGTGCCGGCTCGGCATAGCGAGCACGCCCAGGGTCTTCCTCGAAGGGGTGGCGCAGGGCCTCCAGCAGCTGCTCGAAGGGCCGCATGTCCCCACCTTCCGAGGCCGCGGACAATGCCTCCTCCACACGGTGGTTGCGCGGAATGATCCATGGGCTGACCTGCCGCATCGAGGCGGCCCGAAGGGCGACTGCGCCCGGCTCATCGCCGTCCTCAACCAGCCGGGCACGCCAGCGCTGCAGCCACTCGGCCAGGGCCGTGTCTGCCGCCGGCGGGAACAATGCTCCAAGCCTGGACGCGTCCCCCTCGGCCGCATCCGCCAGGAAGCGCCAGCCGAGCGTGAAATCGACCTTGTGTGCCTGCATCAGGGCCAGCCAGTCATCGGCCAGCGCCGCGTCTTCCTCGGCGAGGAGCGCCGGGTCCTGTGCGCCCGCGCGCAGGCCCAGCTTGCGCCGGTGACCCGCCAGGAGGGCCTGGGCGAACCACTCGGGGAAGGCCTCGATCACCTCCATGGCCCGCGCCACCGCCTGTTCGGCATCCTCGTGGAAGAGTGGCAGCAGCGTCTCGGCCAGGCGTGCCAGGTTCCAGCGGGCGATCACGGGCTGGTTGCCGAAGGCGTAGCGGCCATGGTGGTCGATCGAGCTGAAGACGGCTGCCGGATCGCAGGCCTCCATGAAGGCGCAGGGGCCGTAGTCGATGGTCTCGCCCGAGATCGTCATGTTGTCAGTGTTCATGACGCCGTGGATGAAGCCCACGTGCATCCAGCTCGCCACCAGTTCGGCCTGGCGCCGCGCGACGGCGGCGAAGAAGGCGTGGAAGCGATCCGGGTCACCCGCGAGCGCCGGATCGTGGCGCGCGATCGCGTAGTCGGCGAGCTGGCGCACCCGCTCGGTCTCGCCGCGGGCGGCGAAGTACTGGAAGGTGCCCACGCGCAGGTGGCTCGCCGCCACGCGCGTGAGCACCGCGCCGGGCAGCTTCGACTCGCGCAGCACCACCTCGCCCGTGGCCGCCACCGCGAGCGCGCGCGTCGTCGGAATCCCCAGGGCGTGCATCGCCTCGCCGATCAGCACCTCGCGCAGCATCGGCCCGACCGCCGCCTTGCCGTCTCCCCCGCGCGAGAACGGCGTGCGCCCGGAGCCCTTGAAGGCGAGGTCGCGGCGGTGGCCGTGGCAATCGACGAGCTCGCCGATCAGCAGCGCCCGGCCGTCACCGAGCTGGGGCGAGAAGCCGCCGAACTGGTGCCCGGCATAGGCCTGGGCGATCGGCTCGGCGCCGGGGGGCAGCTCGCAGCCCGCGAACCAGCGCAGGCCCGCCTCGCCGCGCACGGACGGCAGGGCCAGCCCAAGTTCGTCGGCCAACGGCTCGTTTAGAAACAGCAGCCGCGGCGCGCGCACGGGCTGCGGCTGCCAGGCCACGTAGAAGCCAGGTAGGTCGCGCGCATAGCTGTTGTCGAAAGCAGGAGCCAACCGAAAGGGGTCACGCATGGAAGGGCCGAGTGGGCGTCGTCGGAGCATCGCAGTGTGCCTGCTGCCGGGCTCGGGCCTACCGATTCCCTGCATGACCCCTGCCGTACCGGGCAACTCAGGATGCTCACGTTGAGGATGGGGCTTTACGGCCTGCGGCACCCTTCAGTCATGACAGAAGGCTCCAGATCGCCGGTCCGAGCACGTGCAGGGTACGTCCGCTCATTCGCCCTGATGGCTGCGTGTCTGGGTGCCCGCGCGGCCGGGACACCCATGGATGTTCCCGAGGGCGAGGCCCGGTTCTACGGCGAGCTCCAGCGGGCTGCGGCGCAGTGCGTCGGCCCTGACAACGTCCCGCCGCAGTTGCTTCGCAGCGAGCGGCTGGATGAGACGGCGCGGCTGGTCCAGCTCGGCCTCCCGCTTGGCCAGGCCTTGCAGTCGGCGCGCTTCTCTGCCGTTCGCGCCTCCCACTTCACCTTGACGGGATGGCGGCAGATCTCGCAACTCGTCCCGGCGGCCCTGCCGAACATCTGCCGCGAGATCGCGCTGTCACCCACGGCCCAATGGGGCCTGCACCTGGCGCCACGCCAGGCCGTGATCGTCGCGGCGATCCCCTGGCAGGCACAGGTGCGGGACGCCCGTGAGGCGCAGCGCGAGGTGCTGGCCCTGACCAACGAGGCACGATCCCGCGGATGGCGATGTGGCGAGCGTTACTTTCCGCGCGCCGTTGCGCTCTCCGAGGACCCGCGGCTGCAGTCGGCGGCGTTCGCGCACGCCAGCGACCTGGCCAGCCTCGGCACGTCCGGTCACCGGGGATCGGACGGCCGCGAAGCCAGTCAGCGGCTGCGAGCTGCCGGCTACCCCTGGCGCTCGGTCGGGGAGAATATTGCCACCGGGCAGCCGAGTCCGGGATCGGTCGTCCAGGCCTGGCTCGACAGCCCGCAGCACTGTGCGAACCTTATGAACCCCAGGTTCCGGCACATGGGCGTGGCCTTCGTCGTCGACCCCGAGCGCCAGCCCCGCATCTACTGGGTGCAGAAGTTCGGCACACCTCGTTGAGGTCCCGGCCCGGGTCCTCCTCAGGCCTGCAGCCGCCCGACCGGCCCGACAGCCTGCCGGTCGTCGGACGGGATGAAGATCCACAGCAGCACGTAGGCCACGAGGCCGCTGCCGCCCCACAGCGCCAGGAGCACCGCAAGCAGCCGCCAGACCCAGGCCTGCACCCCCGTCAGGCGGGCCAGCCCCCCGCAGACGCCGCCGACCCAGCGGTCGTCTCGGCTGCGGCGCAGCCGGTTCACGGCCGTCACCAGGGGCACATCGCCGCCTGCGGCTCCACCCTCCTCCAGCACGCGGGCCTTGGCCCGGGCGTACTCCGCGTCGGTCAGGGCGCCGCTGCGGTGCAGGTCGGCCAGTCGGGTGAGGTCGTCGGCGGTGGACATCGTGCCATCTCCAGAGGTGTGCAGTCGATGGCCCTCATCCTAAGCAAGCCGCGCGCGGGCGCCATCCCCATGCGACGGAAGGCTGCGTGCGCGCGATGAACGGCAGCCCGGCACGACGGGCCGCCAGCCCGCTCAGCGCCGCTGCCAGGCCGCCGGACGCTTGTCGATGAAGGCCTGCACGCCCTCGAGCGCGGCCTCGTCCATCATGTTGCAGGCCATCGTGCAGGCCGCATCGGCGTAGGCAGCCTCGATGCCGGTCTCGAGTTGCCGGTAGAAGAGCGCCTTGCCCAGCGCCAGCGCCGTACGCGGCTTGGCGACGATGGAGTCGGCCAGCGCCTGCACCTCCTCGTCGAGCCGCTCGGCCGGCACCACCCGGTTCACCAGGCCCAGCCGGAGCGCCTCGGCGGCGTCGACGAAGCGCCCGGTCACGAGCATCTCGAAGGCGGCCTTGCGCGGCACGTTGCGGCTCAGGGCCACGCTGGGCGTCGAGCAGAAGAGCCCGAGGTTGACGCCGCTGACGGCAAAGCGCGCCTCCTGCGCTGCCACAGCCAGGTCGCACATCGCCACGAGCTGGCAGCCAGCTGCCGTGGCGATCCCGTGCACGCGCGCGATCACGGGCACGGGCAGCTTCTGGATCGTCATCATCATGCGGCCGCACTGCGCGAACAGCCGCTCGTAGTAGTCCTGCGAAGGCGCAGCACGCATCTCCTTGAGGTCATGCCCGGCACAGAAGGCCTTGCCCGCCCCGCCCAGCACCACCACGCGGGCCGACGTGTCGGCGGCCACGGCGTCGAGCTCGGCCTGCAGAGCAGCCAGCACGCCTTCTGACAGGCTGTTGAACGCGCCGCCGCGATTGATCGTCAGACGCACCACGCCGCTGCCGTCGGCTTCCCGCCGCACCAGCGGCTCGGCAGGCTCGGGGCGGGCAGCTGCCGCAGGCTCCAGGGTCGTCGCGCCGCTCGGTTGGAAGGTCGCCGTCTCGCTCATCAGGATCTCCTCTTCGTCGCGCCGGCCACCCGGCGCCCAGGGGTCACTCGATCGCCTCGCTGCTGCGCGCACGCTCGCGCAGCTGGAACTTCTGGATCTTGCCGGTGCTGGTCTTCGGGATGGGTTCGAAGCGGATGTCGCGCGGCACCTTGTAGCCCGCCAGCAGGCCCTTGCAGTGCGCCACCAGCTCGGCCGCGTCCACCTGCGAACCGGGCTTGAGCTCCACGTAGGCCAGCGGCGTCTCGCCCCACTTCGGGTCGGGTCGGGCCACCACGGCGCAGGCCATCACGGCGGGGTGCCGGTACAGCGCGTCCTCCACCTCCAGCGAGCTGATGTTCTCGCCGCCGGAGATGATGATGTCCTTGCTGCGGTCGCGGATCTTGACGTAGCGGTCAGGCTCCATCACCGCGAGATCGCCGGTGTGGAACCAGCCGCCTTCGAAGGCCTTGGCCGTGGCAGTCGGGTTCTTCAGGTAGCCCTTCATGACGATGTTGCCGCGGAACATGATCTCGCCCATCGCCTGGCCGTCGGCCGGGGTCTCGGCCATCGTCTGCGGATCGAGCACCGTCATGCCCTCCTGCAGCGCGTAGCGCACGCCCTGGCGGCCGTTCAGCCGCGTCTGCTCGGCAAGCGAATCCTGCGCCCACGCCGAGCGCTTCACCGCCACCGACGCCGGGCCGTAGACCTCGGTCAGCCCGTAGACGTGCGTGATGTCGAAGCCGATGCGCGCCATCCCCTCGATCATGGCCGCAGGCGGCGCCGCACCGGCCACCATCCCGCGCACGCCCGGCCCCACGCCCTCTCGCCATTCGGCAGGAGCGTTGATGATGAGGTTGTGCACGATCGGCGCGGCGCAGTAGTGGTCCACCCGGTGCTCGCGCATCGCCTGCAGGATGGCCTGCGCCTCCACCCGGCGCAGGCACACGTGCGTGCCGCCGAGCATCGCCACCGTCCACGGGAAGCACCAGCCGTTGCAGTGGAACATCGGCAGCGTCCACAGGTAGCGCGGGAAGTGCGGCATCGTCCAGGTGGCGGCGTTGCACACGGCGTTGAGGTACGCGCCCCGATGGTGCGTGACCACGCCCTTGGGATCCCCCGTGGTGCCGCTGGTGTAGCTCACGGCGATCGCGTCCCACTCGTCCTGCGGGCCCTCCAGCCGCGGCAGCGGCGCGTGCGCGGCGAGGAAGGCCTCGTACTCGAACTCCCCCAGGCGATCGCCCGGCCCCGCGTACTCGCTGTCGTCCACGTCGATCACCCGCAGCGTGCGGCCGTGCGCCTCGCGCAGCAGCCGCAGCGCCTCGCCCACCACCGGCGCGAACTCGCGGTCGGTAATCAGCACGCTCGCCTCGCAGTGGTTCATCTGCCAGGCCAGCAGGGCGGCGTCCAGACGCGTGTTCAGGGTGTTGAGCACGGCGTTGAGGGCCGGCACGGCGTAGTGCGCCTCCACCATCTCGGGCGTATTGGCCAGCATCGTGCTGACCGTGTCGCCGCGGCCAACGCCGAGTGCGCGCAGGCCTGCGGCCAGGCGCGCCGAGCGCTCGCGGCAGCGCGCCCAGCTGTAACGGCGCGCGCCGTGCACGACGGCCGGCAGATCACCGAAGACCTCGGCACTGCGCTCGACGAAGCTCACCGGCGAGAGCGCCGCGAAGTTCGCGGCAACCTTGTCCAGGCCCTGGTCGTAGATGCTGGTCATCGTGCGGCCCTCCCGGCCTCAGAGCACACCGAAGGTCCGGTAGGCCTCGGCCGCACCCATGCCACGCTCGATTGCCTCACGCACCCGGTTCTCGGTGCTCGCCTTCTCCAGCGCACGCCGGATGGCCTCTTCCTCGGCCGCGCGCGGGATCACGAGCACGCCGTCGAGGTCACCGAAGACCAGGTCGCCCGGCGCCACGCGCACGCCGTGCAGTTCCACGGTGACTCGGAAATCCACGATCTTGCCGCGCGCGCCCTGGTCCTGCGCATACCCGCCGTAGGAGAACACGGGAAAGCCCGTGGCCAGCACCTCGTTCGTATCGCGCGACCAGCCGTCGAGCACGGCACCGGCGGCCTTCAGGTGCCGGGCGCGTGCTGTCATCAGGCCGCCCCACAGCGCGTAGTTCGGCGAGCCGCCGGCCGTGAGGTAGACCTCACCGGGCTTCAGGTCGTCCAGCGCCTCGAAGAGCAGCCCGAAGGGCTGGCGCGACAGTGGCCCGCGGCCCTGCGGCTCGGAAGCGGCGAAGCAGTCGCTCTCCAGCACCGGCATGGCCCGGCCCACCACCACCATGTCGGATTTCAGCGGCCGGATCGTGGGTGTGAGGAACTGGTGCAGGTAGCCCATCGTGTCCAGGATGTCCCCGACCACCGCCGGGAAGAGCTGGGTGCGCATGAGCGCGAAGAGTTCGGTGTCGTCGCTCCAGGGTGCGGGCATGTGGGGCTCCTAGTCGGTGGCGTTCGGAAGGGACGGATTTCGGCCGGCCTCAGGCCGTGGCGCGCGTGAGCGCCTGGTCGATGTCCCACAGGATGTCGTCGATGTGCTCCAGGCCCACCGAGATGCGGATCATGTCCGGCCGCACGCCGGCGGCCAGCTGCTGCGCCGCATCGAGCTGCCGGTGCGTGGTGCTGGCCGGGTGGCTGATGAGTGTGCGCGTGTCGCCGATGTTCACGAGGTGGCTCATGAAGGTGGCGCTCTCGATGAAGCGCACGCCGCGCGCCAGCGCGGCGTCGGGCCCGCCCTGGGCGCGCACGCCGAAGGCCAGCAGCCCCGAGGCGCCCTTCATCTGGCGCTGCAGCAGCGCGTGCTGCGGGTGCTCGGGCAGGCCGGGGTAGCTCACCCAGGCCACGCGCGGGTCGTCGCGCAGGTAGCGCGCCACCGCCAGCGCGTTGGCGCAGTGCCGCTCCATGCGCAGCGGCAGCGTCTCCACCCCCTGCAGGATCTGCCAGGCGCTCATCGGCGACAGGCTCATGCCGAAGACCCGCAGCGTCTCCATGCGGCAGCGCATCGTGAAAGCGAAGTCTCCGAAGGTCTCGAAGAACTTCACGCCGTGGTAGCCCGGCGAAGGCTCGGTCATGCCCGGGTAGTTGCCGTTGCCCCAGGCAAAGCGCCCGGACTCGACGACCACGCCGCCCAGCGTCGTGCCGTGCCCCGCGAGGTACTTCGTGGCCGAGTGCACGACGATGTCGGCACCGAAGGCGATCGGGTTGCACAGGGCCGGGCTGGGCACCGTGTTGTCCACCACCAGGGGCACGCCATGCGCGTGTGCCGCCTCGGCCACGGCCGCGATGTCGAGCACGACGAGGCTCGGGTTGCCCAGCGTCTCGGCGTACACGGCCCGCGTGTTCGGGCGCATGGCCGCGGCGAAGGCCGCTGGATCGGTCGCCTCGACGAAGGTGGTCTCGATGCCGAACTTGCGCAGGTTCACGGCCAGCATCGTCACCGAGCCGCCGTAGAGGGCCCCGGCCGCCACCACGTGGTCGCCAGCCTGCAGGATGGTCAGCAGCGCGAGCGCCTCGGCCGCCATGCCGCTGGCTGCCGCCACGCCGGCGCGGCCCCCCTCCAGCGCCGCCACCCGTTCCTCGAGCGCGGCCACGGTGGGGTTGGACAGGCGCGAGTAGACGTTGCCGAAGGTCTGCAGGTTGAAGAGGGAAGCGGCGTGGTCGGCCGAGTCGAAGACGAAGCTCGTGGTCTGGTAGATCGGCAGCGCGCGGGCGCCGGTGGCGGCGTCGGGGATCTGCCCGGCATGGATCGCCAGCGTCTCGGGGTGGAAGCTGCGGTCGGGCATGGTCGGGTCCCTGAGGTGGCGTGCGCGGTGCGGGCGTTTCAGCGCGGCCGCTGCGCCGAGATCACGCGGGTGTTCACACCCGCCCAGTTCAGCCCGCCGAAGAGCCGCGCGTGCTCGATCTTCACGCAGCGGTCCCACACGGAATCCAGACCCGCGTCGGTGGCGATGCGGTCGGCCTCGACCGAGCGCACGCCCAGCTGCTGCCACAGGCACTTCGCGCCGATGGCCACCGCACTGCGCGCGATCGGCGGCACGTCGGCCTCGCGCCGGAACACGTCCACCAGGTCCACCGGGTGCGCGATGGCCTCCAGGCTCGGGTAGCAGCGCTGGCCCAGCACCTCCTCGTAGCGGGGGTTCACGGGCACGACCCGGTAGCCGTGCTCCAGCAGGTACTTGGCCACGAAGTAGCTGGGCCGGTGCCACTCGGCCGACAGGCCGACGATGGCCACCGTCCGGCACTCATGCAGGATGCGGCGAAGGGTGGCGAGGTCGTCGCGCATGGGCACGATTGTGCCGGCACGCAGGCCCATTCGGCCTCGGGGCTTGCGCGCGCTCAGGGCGCACGCAATACCGCCCCCGCTATACTGGCCACGCCAGGAGAGAGCACGCAGCAGGACGCCCTGCGGCGGGCCGCCGAAGGCGAGCCGGGGCCGCAAGCGCCGGCGTAACGCTCAGGCAAAAGGACTGGCAAGCGCCCCGATGCGTCGGGGCGTCACCTCGCTGGAGAGAGGCAGGTGGCGGGCACGGTCCGCACCCTGCCCACCGAAGGGGCAAGCACGGGTAGCCGCCAGGGGCCCGAGCCAATCTCTCAGGTAAAGCGGACAGGGGGGGCCACCCCGCCGGGCGACCGGCGGATGCACGGTTGCCCGTCCCGGAGAAGCCCATGTCCGCCGTCCCGCTGCTCAAGACCCCGCTGCACGCGCTGCACCTCGAGCTGGGCGCGCGCATGGTGCCCTTTGCCGGCTACGAGATGCCGGTGCAGTATCCGGCGGGCATCCTCTCCGAGCACCAGTGGTGCCGCGCCTCGGCCGCGCTCTTCGACGTCTCGCACATGGGCCAGGTGCGGCTGGTGGGAGACGACGCCGCCGCCGCGCTCGAGACCCTGGTGCCGGTGGATGTGCAGGGGCTGGGCGTGGGCAAACAGCGCTACGCCTTCTTCACGAATGGCACCGGCGGCATCCTCGACGACCTCATGGTCACGCGCCGCGCACACGACCTGCTGCTGGTCGTGAACGCTGCCTGCAAGGAGGCCGACACGCGCCACCTCGTGGACGGGATCGGCGGCCGCTGCCACGTCGAGCCGCTGCCCGACCGCGCGCTGCTGGCGCTGCAGGGCCCGCAAGCGGTGGCGGCGCTGGCACGGCTCAACCCAGGCGTGGCGGCCCTCACCTTCATGACAGGCGGCGGCTTCACGCTGGCCGGGGCGTCCTGCTACGTGACCCGCTCGGGCTACACCGGCGAGGACGGCTTCGAAATCTCGGTGCCCATCGAGTCGGCCGCCGACCTCGCGCGCGTGCTGCTGGCCGAGCCCGAGGTGAAGCCTGCCGGGCTGGGGGCGCGGGACACGTTGCGGCTGGAGGCCGGACTGTGCCTGTACGGGCACGACATCGACACCACCACCACCCCTGTCGAGGCCGGCCTGACCTGGGCCATCCAGAAGGTGCGCCGGCCCGGCGGCGCGCGCGCGGGCGGCTACCCGGGCGCGGCCACGATCGAGTCGCAGCTCGCCACCGCCACGATGCGCCGCCGCGTGGGCCTGGTGGGTCTGGAGCGCGTGCCCGTGCGCGAGGGGGCCGAACTCTTCGACGCGCGTGGCCACAAGATCGGCCGCGTGACCAGTGGCACCGTCGGCCCGACCGTGGGCCAACCCATCGCCATGGGCTGGCTGGGGGCCGAGCACGCACAGGCGCACCACGAGGTGCTGGCCGACGTGCGCGGCAAGCGCCTGCCCATGCGCGTCACGCCCCTGCCCTTCACCCCGCACCGCTACCACCGCGGCTGACCCCTCTGCCCCCTTCCTTTCACGGAGACCGCACGATGCCCGTCCTCTACACACCCGACCACGAATGGATCAACACCGACGACCCAGCCTGCGCCGTCGTCGGCATCACCGTGCACGCGCAGGATGCGCTCGGTGACGTGGTCTTCGTCGACCTGCCCTCAGTCGGCGCCACCTTCGCCAAGGGCGACGCCGCGGGTGTCGTGGAGTCGGTCAAGGCCGCGGCCGACGTGAAGATGCCGATGTCGGGCGAGGTCGTCGAGGTGAACGAGGCGCTGCGCGCCGATCCCGCGCTGGCCAACAGCGCCCCGATGGCCGAAGGCTGGTTCTTCAAGGTGCGGCTGAGCGACCCGGCCGAGGCTGCTGCGCTGATGGACGACACCGGCTACGACGCGCTGCTCCAGACGCTGTGAACGCGCGGCGCCGCGCGTCGCACTTCCCCTGCCCTGCCTCATCCGTTTCCACTCCGCCATGCTGATGACCGCACAACCGCCGCTGCCCGAACTCGAGCGCGCGGCCGAATTCGTTCCGCGCCACATCGGGCCCACGCCCGAGGACGAGGCGCTGATGCTGTCGGCCATCGGGGCCGCCTCGCGCCGCGCCCTGATCGAGGCCGTGGTGCCGGCCGCCATCGCGCGCTCGCGCCCGATGGCGCTGCCGGCCCCGGTCACCGAGGCCCAGGCCCTGGCCGAGATGAAGGCACTGGCGGCACGCAACCAGGTGCTCAGGAGTTTCATCGGACAAGGCTATTACGGCACCCATACCCCCGGGGTGATCCTGCGCAACATCCTGGAGAACCCCGCCTGGTACACCGCCTACACCCCCTACCAGGCCGAGATCTCGCAAGGCCGGATGGAAGCACTCGTCAACTTCCAGACGATGGTGTGCGACCTCACGGGCATGGCGATCGCCAACGCCTCGATGCTCGACGAGGCCACCGCGGCGGCCGAGGCAATGACGCTGGCACGGCGCAGCGTGAAGGCCAAGTCCGACACGGTCATCGTGGCCGGTGACTGCCACCCGCAGACGATCGAGGTGGTGCGCACGCGCGCCGAGCCGCTCGGGCTGAAGGTGCTGGTGGGCTTCGCGCCGCAACTGATGGAAGAGCATGAGTACTTCGCCGTCATCGCGCAGTACCCCTCCACGAGCGGGCAGCTCCACGACCTGCGCCCCTACATCGAGCAGGCGCATGCGAAGCAGGCCGCCTTCATCGTCGCGGCCGACCTGCTCGCGCTGACGCTGCTCGTGCCGCCGGGGGAGCTGGGTGCCGACATCGTCGTGGGCACGACGCAGCGCTTCGGTGTGCCCATGGGCGGCGGCGGCCCGCACGCCGCCTACCTGGCCTGCCGCGACGAGTTCAAGCGCTCGATGCCCGGGCGGCTGGTGGGCGTGAGCGTGGACGCACACGGCGACACGGCCTACCGGCTGGCGCTGCAGACGCGCGAGCAGCACATCCGGCGCGAGAAGGCCACCTCCAACATCTGCACGGCGCAGGTGCTGCTGGCCGTGATCGCGAGCATGTACGCCGTCTACCACGGGCCGGACGGGCTCCGGCGCATCGCGCGGCGCGTGGCGAGCTACACCGCGATCCTGGCCGAGGGCCTGAAGGCGCTCGGGCACCGCGTCCTCACCGCGCACGCCTTCGACACGCTGGCCATCGAGACCGGCGTCCGTACCGACGAGATCCTGCTGCGCGCGCGGGCCGCGGGCGCGAACCTGCGACGCCTGTCGGACACCGTGCTTGGCGTGGCACTGGACGAGACGACGACGCGCCACGATCTGGCGCAGCTTTGGTCCTGGTTCGCTGCACCGGGCCAGGCCCTTCCCGACGCGGCGAAGTGGGAGGCCGGCATCGAGCCGATGATCCCCGCGGCGCTGCGCCGCACGAGTGCCTTCCTCACGCACCCGGTCTTCAATACGCACCACAGCGAAACGCAGATGCTGCGCTACATCCGCAGCCTCTCGGACAAGGACCTGGCGCTGGACCGCTCGATGATCCCGCTGGGTTCGTGCACGATGAAGCTCAACGCCACGAGCGAGATGATTCCCGTCACGTGGCCGGAGTTCGCACACATCCACCCCTTCGCACCGGCCGAGCAGCTCGCCGGCTACCAGGCCCTGAACGACCAGCTCGTGGCCTGGCTGTGCCAGGCCACCGGCTACGGCGGCATCAGCCTGCAGCCCAATGCCGGCTCGCAGGGCGAGTACGCGGGCCTGCTCGTCATCCGCGCCTGGCACCGCTCGCGCGGCGAGGGCCACCGCCACGTGTGCCTGATCCCCGAGTCGGCGCACGGCACGAACCCGGCCAGCGCGCAGATGGTCGGGATGAGCGTGGTCGTGGTGAAGTGCGACGCACGCGGCAACGTCGACCTCGACGACCTGCGCGCCAAGTGCGAGCAGCACAGCGCCAACCTCGCCGCCGTGATGATCACTTATCCCTCCACCTACGGCGTCTTCGAAACGCGGGTGAAGGAGCTGTGCGAGCTCGTGCACGCGCACGGCGGGCGCGTCTACGTGGACGGCGCCAACATGAACGCGCTCGTGGGCGTGGCCGCGCCGGGCGAGTTCGGCGGTGACGTGAGCCACCTGAACCTGCACAAGACCTTCTGCATCCCGCACGGCGGCGGCGGCCCCGGCGTGGGACCGGTGTGCGTGGTCGACGACCTCGTGCCCTTCCTGCCCGGCCACCACACGGCCGGTGTGGGCACCGAGAGCCCCGTGGGCGCCGTCTCGGCCGCCCCGCTGGGCAACGCAGCGGTGCTGCCCATCAGCTGGATGTACGTGCGGATGATGGGTGCCGAGGGCCTGCGCGAGGCCACCGAGACGGCGATCCTGTCGGCCAACTACGTGGCCGCGCGGCTGGCAGACCACTACACGGTGCAGTTCAGCAGCGGCGTGGAGGGCCTGCGCGGCGGCGGCGTGGCGCATGAGTGCATCCTCGACCTGCGCCCGCTCAAGGACAGCAGCGGCATCACGGCCGAGGACGTGGCCAAGCGGCTGATCGACTACGGCTTCCACGCCCCGACGCTGAGCTTCCCCGTGGCCGGCACGCTCATGGTGGAGCCCACCGAGAGCGAGCCCCTGACCGAGCTCGACCGCTTCTGCGACGCGATGATCGCCATCCGCCAGGAAATCGCGCGCGTGGAAAGCGGCCAGTGGCCGCGCGAGGACAACCCGCTGAAGAACGCGCCACACACGGCGCAGTCGCTGCTGCGTGCCGACTGGGCCCGCCCCTACACGCGCGAGGAAGCGGCCTACCCGGTGGCGAGCCTGCGCCGCGGCAAGTACTGGCCGCCCGTGGGGCGCGTGGACAACGTCTGGGGCGACCGCAACCTCTTCTGCAGCTGCGTGCCGGTGGGGGACTACTCAGAGGCGTGAGCCGAGCGCCAGGCGCAGGCGAAGGCGAGCAGGCCCGAGAGGCTGGCCACGAGGAAGAGCAGGACGAAGCCGCCCAGCTCCACGAGCCAGCCGCCGCCGATTCCCCCGATCAGGCCGGGCAGCCCGTAGCCAAGCGTCGTGTAGAGGGCCTGGCCGCGCCCGCGCAGCCGGTCCGGGAAGAAGCGCGAGATGAGTGCGATGCAGCTCGCATGGTGCGCGGCGAAGGTGATCGCGTGCGTGAGCTGCGCGAGCACGAGCAGCGCCGGGATGAAGCCGCCGGCGGCGGTGGCGGCAAAGCGCGCCGCCGTGAAGAGCGCCACCACGAGCAGCCAGCGGTGGGGTGACCAGCGCCCGAGCCAACGCCCCTGCAGCCAGAAGAAGACGATTTCCGCCACCACGCCCAGCGCCCACAGCATTCCCACGGCCGCCTTGCCGTAACCCAGCCGGTCCAGGTACAAGGAGAAGAAGGCGTACTGGCAGGTGTGGGCGAGCACGGTGAAGAAGATGGAGGCGAAGAACCAGGCCACCATCGGGTCGCGCAGCCGCTGCAGCACGGGCGGCGCCGGCTCGTCGTGACGGGCCTCCGCCCGCGTGGAGGGCAGACGCAGCGCCGCGCCGAGCATCGTCGCATTCACCGCCGCCACCACCCACGGAAAGACCCCGATCCCCAGCCCCTGCAGCAGCACGCCGCAGGCCACGACCGACACCAGGAAGCCCACCGAGCCCCACACACGCACGCGCCCGTACCGCGCCGTGTCGATGCCCTGGTCGGTGCGCAGCAGGTTGGCCAGCACGGCTTCGTACAGCGGCACCACGCCGCTGTTGGCGATGAACAGCAGCGCCGTCACCACCGCCACCGCGGTGGCGCTGCCCACACCCAGCAGCCCGAGTGCGGCCAGCACGGTGCCCAGGGCCGCCAGCCGGATCAGCTCGACGCGCCGCCCGGTGTGGTCGCCCGCCCAGCTCCACGCATAGGGCGCCACGATGCGCGTCCACGACTGCAGCGAGGCGATCGCGCCGATCGCGAACGTGGACAGGCCCATCTCCTTGAACCACAGCGGCGCATACGGGCTGAAGAGCCCGATGGCGGCGAAGTAGGTGAAGCTCAGCAGCCCGAAGGCCGACAGCGTGCGCGCCATTGGCGGCGGATCAGCCCCTGCCCGCGGGCAGCGGCGGCACGGGCAGTTCCACGTCCGCGCACTGCGCGCGCTGGCGCAGCGCGTGGTCCATCACCACGAGCGCGAGCATCGCCTCGGCGATCGGCGCGGCGCGGATCCCCACACAGGGGTCGTGGCGCCCGTGGGTCTCCACCACCGTGGGCTGTCCGCCGCGGTCCACCGAGCGCTTGCTCAGGCGGATCGAGCTCGTGGGCTTGATGGCCAGGCGCACGACCAGGTCCTGCCCGGTGGAGATTCCGCCGAGCACGCCGCCGGCGTGGTTGCTCGCAAAGCCCTCGGGCGTCAGCTCGTCGCCGTGGTGGCTGCCACGCTGCGACACCACGGCGAAACCGTCGCCGATCTCCACGCCCTTGACGGCGTTGATGCCCATCATGGCCCAGGCGATGTCGGCGTCGAGCTTGTCGAACAGCGGCTCACCCAGGCCCGCGGGCACGCCGCGCGCCACCACCGTGATGCGTGCGCCGCAGGAGTCTCCCGCCTTGCGCAGCGCGTCCATGTAGGCCTCGAGCTGCGGAATCACGGTCGCGCTCGGTGCGAAGAAGGGGTTCGCGTCGATGTGGTCTTCGCTCTCGTAGGGGATCTCGAGCTCGCCCAGCGCGCTCATCCAGGCCCTGAAGCGCACGCCGTGCGCCTGGCTCAGCCACTTGCGGGCCACGGCGCCCGCGGCCACCATCGGCGCAGTCAGCCGCGCCGACGAGCGGCCGCCACCGCGCGGGTCGCGCAGGCCGTACTTGCGCCAGTAGGTGTAGTCGGCGTGCCCGGGGCGGAAGGTGTCCAGCAGGTTGCCGTAGTCCTTGCTGCGTGCATCCGTGTTGCGAATGAGCAGGCAGATCGGGGTGCCGGTGGTGAGTCCCTCGTACGTGCCCGAGAGGATCTCCACCGCGTCGGGCTCGTTGCGCTGCGTGACATGCCGGCTGGTACCCGGGCGACGGCGGTCCAGCTCGGGCTGGATGTCGGCTTCCGTCAGGGCCAGGCCAGGGGGACAGCCATCGATCACGCAGCCGATGGCCGGGCCGTGGCTCTCGCCGAAGTTGGTGACGCGGAAGAGTTCGCCGAAGGTGGAGCCTGCCATGGGCCCGATTATCGGCGCGGCCGACCCGCGAGGCCTCAGGAGCCCTCGCGCGTCTCCTCGGGCCAGTCGCGGATGTAGGCCTTGAGCATGCGGTTCTCGAAGTCCTGCGCGTCCACCACCGCCTTGGCCACGTCGTAGAAGGAGATCACGCCCATCAGGGTGCGGCGCTCCATCACCGGCATGTAGCGGGCGTGACGCTGCAACATCATCCGCCTCACCTCGTCCATGTCGGTCTCGGGGGTGCAGGTCAGCGGCGCGTCGTCCATCACCGTGCGCACGATGGTGGTGCCCACCGTCCCGCCGTTTCGCACCACGGCCGAGATGACCTCGCGGAAGGTGAGCATGCCCACCAGGTCGCCGTGCTCCATCACCACGAGCGAGCCGATGTCCATGTCGGCCATGGCCGCCACCGCTTGCGCCAGCGGCTGCTGCGGCGAGGTCGTGTACAGCGTGTTGCCCTTGACACGCAGGATGTCGCTGACCTTCATCGTCACCCTCCTCGGCTGGCGGCCGGTTTCAGCCCAATATAGCCCACAATCCCGTCAGCACGACACCCCGAGTTCGCACGTATGCCTGGCATCCTCGACCCCGGCTTCGACACCCTGGCGCTGCACGCCGGCGCCGCGCCCGACCCCACCACCGGCGCGCGCGCGGTGCCGATCCACCTGAGCACGAGCTTCGTCTTTCCGAGCAGCGACCAGGCGGCCTCGCTCTTCAACCTCGAGGCCTCGGGCCACGTCTACAGCCGCATCAGCAATCCCACGAATGCGGTGCTCGAGGAGCGCGTGGCGGCACTCGAGGGCGGCGTGGGCGCCATCGCCACGGCCAGCGGCCAGGCGGCGCTGCACCTGGCCATCGCCACGCTGGCCGGCGCGGGCTCGCACGTCGTGGCCTCCTCCTCGCTGTACGGCGGCAGCCACAACCTGCTGCACTACACGCTCGCACGCTTCGGCATCGAGACCACCTTCGTTCCCGCGCGCGACGTCGACGCCTGGCGCGCCGCGCTGCGGCCGAACACGCGCCTGCTCTTTGGCGAGACGCTCGGCAACCCGGCCCTGGACGTGCTGGACATCCCGCGCATCTCGGCGATCGCGCACGAGGCGGGGCTGCCGCTGCTGGTGGACTCCACTTTCACGACGCCCTGGCTGATGAAGCCCTTCGAGCTCGGGGCCGACCTGCTCTTCCACTCGGCCACGAAGTTCCTCTCCGGCCACGGCACGGTGGTGGGCGGCGTGCTGGTGGACAGCGGCCGCTTCGACTGGCACGCCTCCGGGCGCTTCCCCGAGCTCACCGAGCCCTATGCGGGCTTCCACGGCATGGTCTTTGCCGAGGAGAGCACGGTGGCGGCCTTCCTGCTGCGCGCGCGGCGCGAGGGCCTGCGCGACTTCGGCGCCTGCATGAGCCCGCATACCGCGTGGCTGATCCTGCAGGGCATCGAGACGCTGCCGCTGCGCATGGCCCGGCACGTCGAGAACACGCGCAAGGTGGTGCAGTTCCTGGCCGCGCACCCGATGGTCGAGCGCGTGGCCTACCCCGAGCTCGAGTCGCATCCGGACCACCTGCTGGCGCGGCAGCTGCTGCCGCGCGGGTGCGGTGCGGTCTTCAGCTTCGACCTGCGCGGCAGCCGCGCCCAGGGCCGGGCCTTCATCGAGGCGCTCAAGCTCTTCTCGCACCTGGCCAACGTGGGCGATTGCCGCTCGCTCGTCATCCACCCTGCCTCCACCACCCACTTCCGCATGGACGACGAGGCGCTGCGGCGCTCGGGCATCGGCCCGGGCACGATCCGCTTGTCCATCGGCCTGGAGGACGCCGACGACCTCCTCGACGACCTCAAGCGGGCCTTGCGGGCGGCGGAGAAGTCGACCGGCGCGGGGGGGCAGCCATGATGCTGCAGGTGCAAGGCCGCGCAGCCTACGCCTACACCGGCGGCAAGCCCTTCGACCCATCTCGGCCAGCCGTCGTGTTCGTCCACGGGGCGCTGCACGACCACAGCTGCTGGAACCTGCTGGCACGCTGGTGCGCGCACCACGGCTACAGCGTGCTCGCGCTGGACCTGCCCGGCCATGGCCGCAGCCCGGGCCCCCCGAAGACCGACATCGAGTCGCTGGCCGACTGGGTGCTGGCGGTGCTGGACGCCGCCGGCGTGCGGCAGGCCACGCTGGTGGGACACAGCATGGGCTCGCTGACGGTGCTGGAGGCCGCCGCGCGCGCGCCGGCGCGCACCACCCGGCTCGTCCTGCTAGGCACGGCCTACCCGATGCAGGTGTCGGAGTCGCTGCTGGCCACGGCGCGCGACGATCCGCCCCGCGCCATCGACCTGGTCAACAGCTGGTCCTACTCGACCCTGGCTGCCAAGCCCGCCTTCCCCGGCCCGGGCAACTGGCTGCACGGCGGCAATCGCGTGCTGATGCGGCGCATGCAGGCCGGATGGGCGGCAGGCAACCTCTTCCACCTCGAGTTCTCGATGTGCGACCGCTACCGCGGCGGCGAGGCGGCTGCGGCACAGGTGCGCTGCCCGGTGGCCTGCATCCTGGGCGAGGCGGACCAGATGACCCCCAGCCGCAGCGGCAAGGCGCTGGCCAGGATGCTGGGCGCCACGCTGCACACCGTGCCGGCCGGCCACAACCTGATGGTCGAAGCCCCGGCGGAAGTGCTCGCAGCCCTGCAGGCCGCACTGGCGATGCCCGTCGCAGCGGCCGGACCGATCAGCCCAGCAGCTGCGCCAGCGTGAGGTTGTCCACGCCAGCGTGACGCCGCAGGCCCAGCGTGGCCGCCGAGCGCCCGAGCAGCAGCCGCTCCACGAGGGGCCCGATGCGCGTCACCTCGGGATCGGCCAGCAGCACGTGGCGAGGCTCCCCTTCTTCGTCGAGCCGGCCGACCCAGCCGATGTCCACGAGCAGGTCCAGGATCGGCTCGACCCGCAGCGGATCGGCCCGCAGCTGCGCAGCCAGCGCGCTGCCGTTCAGGCCGTGCGCGTCGGTGTGGCGCGCCGCAGCCAGCCGCACCAGCATCTCCACCGCGAGCGTGAACCGCTCACCCGGCTGGTTCGCGCGGCGCGCGATCGGGCTCGACAGGCTGGGCGCGTAGGCGGCCACGACCGCACCGAGCAGCACCACCACCCACAGCAGGTAGACCCACAGCAGGAGCAGCGGCAGCGTCGCGAAGGCGCCGTAGATCGTCGAGAAACCCGGCATCTCGCGCACGTACAGCGCGAGCGCTTCCTTCGCCGCCTCGACCCCGATGGCGGCGAACACGCCCCCGGCCCAGGCGTGCACCCAGCGCACGTGCGTGTTCGGCACCACCCGGAACAGCAGCGCAAAGGCTGCGGCGAGCAGGCCGAACTGCAGGAGATCCACGAGCGTGCCCACGCCGCCCGGCAAGGCCTTGACGAAACCCCGCGAGGCCGAGATGGCGTAGGAGGTCAGGGTCAGGCTGGCCCCCAGCACGAGCGGCCCGAAGGTCAGCACCGACCAGTAGACGAGCAGGCGCCGGCCCAGAGGCCGCGGACGGCGCACGCGCCAGATGGCGTTGAGCGTGCGGTCGATGGTGAGCATCAGGGCCAGCGCCGAGACGACCAGCAGCACGAGACCGGCCACGCCGATGCGGCTGGCCTTGGCTGCGAACTGCCCGAGCGCGCCGAGCACGGGCCGCGCCAGGTTCTCGGGCACGAGGTTCTGCAGCAGGAACTTCTCCAGCGCCGCCTGGAAGCTGCCGAACATCGGGAAGGCGGTGAAGAGGGCCAGCATCACCGTGACCAGCGGCACGAGCGAGATCAGCGTGGTGAAGGTGAGGCTGCCGGCCATCACCCCGAGCCGGTCCTCGCGGAAGCGCTCGCCCAGGGTGCGCAGCGTCACCAGCCAGGGCCAGCGACCCAGCGTGACGAGCGCGCCGCGCAGCCGCGCCCCCAGGCCGGGTACGGTCTGCGGCGCGGACGCGGGGCGTTCGGACATGATCGGTATCATGCCAGCATGACCTCTTCCGACGGGCCGGGCACCCCCCCGGTTTCTGCCGCTGCCGGGCACATGCGGCCCGCGGCCGACATCCCTGCCCACGCCGCCACGCGCACGGCAGATTCCGTGGTTGTGTCTTCCCGAACCTGGGCGCTGGGCTCGCTGGCCGCGCTCATCGTGCTCGGCGTGGCGTGGGAGCTGTGGCTCGCCCCCACCGGCTCAGGCACGCTGGCGCTGAAGGTGCTGCCGCTCGTGTTCGCAGTGCCGGGCGTGCTGCGCCATCGCATGGCCACGCACCGCTGGTTGAGCCTGCTCGTGTGGCTCTACGTGCTCGAGGGCCTGGTGCGCGCCACGAGCGAGAGCGGCCTGTCCCAGGGGCTCGCCGTCCTGGAAGTGGTGTTCGCGCTCGCGCTCTTCGCCGCCAGCTCGGTGCACATCCGCTGGCGCCTGCGCCAGGCCCGTTCCTGAGGGCGTCGATGGATCTGCTGGCCGAGCTGCGCAGCCTCGTGGGCGAGGCCCATGTGCTGGAGGGTGGCACCGACCCGGCCTTCGAGCAGGATTGGCGCCGGCGTTGGCACGGCCGCGCACGTGCCATCGTGCGGCCCGCCAGCACGACCGAGGTGGCGCGGGTGGTGTCGCTGTGTGCGGACCGGGGCGTGCCGGTGGTGCCGCAGGGGGGTAACACGGGCCTCGTGGGGGGCGGCGTGCCGGATGGCTCGGGTACCCAGGTGCTGCTGTCGCTGCGGCGGCTGAACCGCATCCGCGCGATCGATGCGGCCAACCTCACGCTCACCGCCGAGGCCGGCTGCGTGCTGCAGCAGGTGCAGGAGGCGGCGCAGGCGCAGGGCCTGATGTTTCCGCTCAGCCTGGCCGCCGAGGGCAGCTGCACGATCGGCGGCAACCTTGCCACCAACGCCGGCGGCACGCAGGTGCTGCGCTTCGGCAACGCGCGCGACCTGTGCCTCGGGCTGGAGGTGGTCACGCCGCGCGGCGAGGTCTGGGCGGGCCTGTCGGGCCTGCGCAAGGACAACACCGGCTACGACCTGCGCGGCCTGTACATCGGCAGCGAGGGCACGCTGGGCATCATCACGGCCGCCACGCTCAAGCTCTGGCCCGAGCCGGCCAGCACCACCACGGCGATGGCTGCCTGCAGATCGTTGCAGGATTGCGTGGCCCTCCTCGGCCTCGCGCGCCGCCGGCTCGATGCCTCGCTCACGGGCTTCGAGGTGATGAACGGCTTCTCCCTCGAGCTCGTGGCGAAGCACTTCCCGCAGATCGCCCGCCCGCTGCCTGCGGTGGCGTGGACGGTGCTGCTCGAGCAATCCGACGCCCAACCGGAAGACGCGGCGCGCACCCGCATCGAGGCCCTCCTGGAGGAGGCCCTGGAGGCGGGCTGCATCCACGACGCTGCCGTGGCCCAGAGCCTGGCGCAGTCGCGCACCCTGTGGCACCTGCGCGAATCGATCCCGCTGGCGCAGGCCGAGGAGGGCCTGAACATCAAGCACGACATCTCCGTGCCGGTGTCGGCCATTCCGGAATTCGTCGAACGCACCGATGCAGCCCTCGCGGCACGCTGGCCGGGCATCCGCTTCGTCAACTTCGGCCACCTGGGCGACGGCAACCTGCACTACAACGTACAGGCTCCGGCGGGTGCCGATGGCGCTGCCTTCCTGCGCGACCACGAACACGCCGTGAACGGGATCGTCTACGACGCCGTGCAGGCCTGCGGCGGTTCCATCTCCGCCGAGCACGGCGTGGGTTCGCTCAAGCGCGACGAACTGCCCCTGCGAAAGTCGGCGGTGGCGATGGAGCTGATGCGTGCCGTCAAGGCTGCGCTGGATCCCGCGGGGCTGATGAACCCCGGCCGGGTGCTCTGAGGCTCGTGCAGGCGGGCTTCGCCCGCCTGGTGCTACTGCACCGGCCCCTTCAGGGCGGCGGGCAGGGGCAGCGCCATCACCTCGATGCCCTCCTCGCGCAGGGCTTCGCGCTCCTGGGGGCTGGCCACGCCACGGATGCCCCGCTCCTGGGCTTCCCCGAAATGGATGCGCCTAGCCTCCTCCACGAAGCGCTCGCCCACGTCCTCGGTGTTGCGCAGGATCTCGCGAACGGCCTTCATCCACATGGCTTGCAGGTCGGCTGCCGCAGGTTCGGCGGACGGGCGAGCCGGCTCCGGCTCGCGTGCGCCGGAAAGGTTCAGCCGCGGGGCGCTGGGCATGCGCGTGACAACGCGGTCGCTGCACATCGGGCACTCGACGAGCCCGCGGCCGTTCTGGCCCAGGAAGTCCTCCTCGGAGGCGAACCAGCCCTCGAAGCCGTGACCGTTCGCGCAGCGCAGGTTCAGCACCTTCATGCGCAGATTATCCGGCCGCGCCCGCAATCGTGCTGACGCCCTGGGCATCCACCCAATCCAGCGGCCAGCCGCCGGCGCGCCAGCGCTGCAGCCACTGCAGGCCGATCATCGTCTTCATGTCGGGCAGGCCGCCGCCGCCTGCCAGCCGGTCGAGTTCGGTGGCGTCCACCGCCAGCACCTCGAGGAACTCGCCCGGGTCGAGCCGCTGCGGGCCCGGCTGCAGCCCGCGCGCGAACCAGATCTCCATCGTCTCCGTCGAGTACGCAGCAGCGTTGTGGTAGCCGCCGGCCCGTGCCCACTCGCGCGCGGTGTAGCCCGTTTCTTCAGCCAGTTCGCGCACGGCGCAGGCGAGCACCGGCTCGCCTGGGTCGATCTTGCCCGCCGGAAGCTCCAGCAGGATGCGGCCCACGGCGTAGCGGAACTGCCGCACCATGACGATGCGGCCGTCGTCCAGGATCGGGATCACCGCCACGGCGCCGGGGTGGCGGATGTATTCGCGCGTGGCCTGCGAGCCGTCTGGCAACGCGACCGTGTCGCGCACCACCGTCAGGTAGCCACCCGACAGGCGCGGCTCGCTCGAGACGAACCGCTCGACGAGGTGCGCGTCGTCGCCGCCGGCCATGGCCCCGGGCTCAGGTGGCCAGCGCGCGCACGATCGCGTCGCGGCACATGGCCATCAGGCCGCCTGGCAGCAGGCCGAGCAGCAGCACCGCCGCGCCGTTGACGGCCAGCAGCGCGCTCAGGCCCTGGGTGCGCAGGACGGCAGCCTGGTCCGTGGGGTCGTCGAAGTACATCACCTTGACCACGCGCAGGTAGTAGAAAGCACCCACCAGCGAGAACAGCACCGCCACCACGGCCAGCACCAGATGCCCCGTGACGTTGGTGGTGACCAGCGCCTGCAACACCGCGAGCTTGGCGTGGAAGCCCACCATGGGCGGGATGCCGGCCAGGGAGAACATGAAGAGCGTCATGGCCCCGGCCAGCCAGGGGGCGCGCCGCGACAGGCCGGCCAGGTCCGAGATCTCCTCGGCCTCGTGCCCCTCGCGCGACAGGTGCAGGATCAGGCCGAAGGTGCCGGCCGTCGTCAGCACGTAGGTCACGATGTAGAACATCGCCGAGCTGTAGGCGTTGGCCCCCGACAGCGTGTTGCCGCTGACCACCCCCACCGCCATGCCCAGCAGCAGGAAGCCCATCTGCGCGATCGTCGAGTACGCGAGCATGCGCTTGAGGTTGGTCTGCGCGATCGCCGCCAGGTTGCCTAGGGCAAGCGATGCCAGCGCCAGCACGATCAGCATCTGCTGCCAGTCCACCGCCAGGCCGAGCATGCCCTCCACGAGCAGCCGCACCGTGATCGCGAAGGCGGCGAGCTTCGGTGCGCCGGCGATCAGCAGCGTCACGGCGGTGGGCGCACCCTGGTAGACATCGGGCACCCACATGTGGAAGGGCGCCGCACCGAGCTTGAAGGCCAGGCCCGCGACGACGAAGACGACCCCGAAGACCAGCACGTCGTGGTTGATGCGACCAGTGGCGATGCGCTCGAAGACCTTGGGGATCTCCAGCGTGCCGGTGGCGCCGTACATCATCGACAGGCCGTAGAGCAGGAAGCCGCTGGCCAGCGCACCGAGCACGAAATACTTCATCGCCGCCTCGGTGGCCAGCGCGTGGTCGCGCCGCAGCGCAGTCAGCGCGTACAGCGACAGGCTCATGAGCTCCAGCCCCAGGTACACGACCAGGAAGTGGTTGGCCGAGCACATGATCGAGATGCCGAGCGCGGCAAACAGCGTGAGCGTGAAGAACTCACCCTTGAGCATGTCGCGGCTGGCCAGATAAGGCTGGGCGTAGGCCACCGTGAGCATCACCGCGACGCAGGCAGAACCCGCCAGCAGGTGGCCCATCGGGTCGGAGACGACCATGCGCTGCAGGCCGTAGAGCGTCTGCCCGCCGTCGAAGAGCGCAAAGTGCATCGCGGCCACGGCAGCCAGCGTCGCCTGCGTCAGCCAGAAGGTGAGGCGGCGCGCGGGATCGGTGACCCACAGGTCGGCGAGCGTGATCACCAGCGCCATCGCCAGCAGCACGATCTCGGGGAAGACGACGTTCATCGCTTGCATGGCTCGTCCCGCCGGCTCAATGCCGGCTCAAGGCAGCTTGCTGGCCGCCACGTGGCGCAGCAGCTCGGCCACCGACGCGTCCATCACGTCGGTGAAGGGTTTGGGGTAGATGCCCATCGCGAGCACGGCCGCGGCGAGCAGCGCGAGCACCAGGAACTCGCGCGCGTTGATGTCTTCCAGGGCCCGCACGTCGTCGTTGGCGACGTCGCCGAAGTAGACGCGCTTGACCATCCACAGCGTGTAGGCGGCGCCGAAGATCAGCGTTGTCGCCGCCAGCAGGCCGATCCAGAAGTTCACCTTGACGGCGCCCAGGATCACCATCCACTCGCCCACGAAGCCGGCCGTGCCGGGCAGACCGCAGTTGGCCATCGCGAACAGCACCGCGAAGGCCGCGAAGCGCGGCATCGTGTTGACCACGCCGCCGTAGGCGGAGATCTCCCGCGAGTGGACGCGGTCGTAGAGCACCCCGATGCACAGGAACATGGCCCCGGATACGAAGCCGTGGCTGATCATCTGCACGATCGCGCCGGAGACGGCGAGGTGGTCGAAGAGGAAGAAGCCCAGCGTGACGAAGCCCATGTGCGCGATCGACGAGTAGGCCACGAGCTTCTTCATGTCCTGCTGCACGAGCGCGACCAGGCCGATGTAGAGCACGGCAACCAGGCTCAGCGCGATGATCAGCCACGCCCATTCGCGGCTCGCGTCGGGCGCGATGGGCAGCGAGAAGCGCAGGAAGCCGTAGGCGCCGAGCTTGAGCATGATGGCCGCCAGCACCACCGAGCCGCCCGTGGGGGCCTCCACGTGCGCATCGGGCAGCCAGGTGTGCACCGGCCACATCGGCACCTTGACGGAAAAGGCGGCGAAGAAGGCGAAGAACAGCAGCGTCTGCGCCGGCAGCGGCAGCGGCAGCTTGTGCCAGGTCAGCACATCGAAGCTGCCGCCGGACTTGTAGTACAGGTACAGCAGCGCCACCAGCATCAGCAGCGAGCCGAGCAGCGTGTAGAGGAAGAACTTGAAGGCCGCGTAGACGCGACGTGGCCCGCCCCACACGCCGATGATGATGTACATCGGGATGAGCGTGGCCTCGAAGAACACGTAGAAGAGCAGCCCGTCGACCGCGCTGAAGACGCCCACCATCAGGCCCGACAGGATCAGGAAGGCGCCCATGTACTGGTTCACGCGCTCGGTGATCACCTCCCAGCCGGCGAGTACCACGATGACCGTGATGAAGGCCGTCAGCAGCACGAACCATACCGACAGGCCGTCCACGCCCAGCGCGTAGTTCACGTTGAAGCGCTCGATCCAGGGCAGCGTCTCGCGGAACTGCAAGGCGGCCGACGAGGTGTCGAAGCCGAAGGCCAGCGGAAGCGTCACGAAGAAGCTCGCCACCGCCCCCACGAGCGCAACCCAGCGCACCACGCCGGCGTGTTCGTCGCGGCCCGCCGCCAGCAGCAGCGCGCCCACCGCGATCGGCAGCCAGATGGCGACGCTCAGCAAACCCATCGGATCTCTCTCTTGTCGTTGTCGTCGGCCGTCAACCCGCGGCGAGGGTGCCGAGCATCGGCCACAGGCGCCAGGTCAGCAGACCGAAGACACCCAGGATCATCACCAGCGCGTACCAGTAGAGGTGGCCGGTCTGCACGCGGCGCGACATCGAGGCCACCCAGCCCACCAGCCGTGCGGTGCCGTTGACGGCCACGCCGTCGATGAGCGCCACGTCACCACCCTTCCACAGGCCCCGGCCCAGCATGCGCGCGCCGGCAGCCAGCACGTGCTCGTTGAACCAGTCCAGGTAGTACTTGTTCTCGAGCACGCGCACGAGCGGTGCAAGCGCCCGCGCGATCGCAGCCGGGATGTCGGGGCGCTTCAGGTAGAACCACCACGACAGGGCCACGCCCGCCACGGCGAGCCAGAAAGGCGCCGTGACGAAGGCGTGCAGCGCCATTGCCACCGGGCCGTGGAAGCCCTCGGCCAGCGCCTTCATCGATCCGTGGCGCGCGGCGTCCACGACGATCGCGTCCTTGAGGAAGTCGCCGAAGAGCATGGGCTGGATCGTCAGGTAGCCGATCACCACGGACGGCACCGCCAGCAGCACCAGCGGCGCCGTGACGACCCAGGGCGACTCGTGCGGCTCGTGGGCCTCTGAATGGTCGTCGTGGCCGTGGTCGTCCTCGCCCGGGTGCGGCTTGTGCCGGAAGCGCTCCTGCCCGTGGAAGACGAGGAAGTACATCCGGAACGAGTAGAAGGCGGTGACGAAGACCCCCGCGATCACGGCGAAGGTGGCGAACGTGGCGCCGGGAAGGCGGCTGGCCTCCACCGCCAGGATGATGCTGTCCTTGGAGTAGAAGCCGGCGAACAGAGGTGTGCCGATCAGGGCCAGCGAACCCAGCAGCGAGGTGATCCAGGTCAGCGGCATGTAGCGGCGCAGGCCGCCCATGTTGCGGATGTCCTGATCGTGGTGCATGCCGATGATCACCGAGCCCGCGGCCAGGAACAGCAGCGCCTTGAAGAAGGCATGCGTCATGAGGTGGAACACCGCCACCGAGTAGGCCGAGACGCCCAGCGCCACCGTCATGTAGCCCAGCTGGCTGAGCGTGGAGTACGCCACCACGCGCTTGATGTCGTTCTGGATGATGCCCAGGAACCCCATGAAGAGCGCCGTGATGGCGCCCACCACGAGCACGAGGTTGAGCGCGGTGTCCGACAGCTCGAAGAGCGGAGACATGCGCGCCACCATGAAGATGCCCGCCGTCACCATCGTGGCAGCGTGGATCAGCGCGGAGATGGGCGTGGGGCCCTCCATCGAGTCGGGCAGCCACACATGCAGCGGGAACTGGGCGCTCTTGCCCATCGCGCCAATGAACAGGCACACGCAGATCACGGTCACGAGCATCCAGTCGGTGCCGGGGAAACCGAGCTTGGCCAGGTCGCCCGCCTTGGCGAAGGTTTCGCCGTAGTTCAGCGTGCCGGCATAGGCGGCCAGCAGGCCGATGCCCAGGATGAAGCCGAAGTCCCCGACCCGGTTGACGAGGAAGGCCTTCATGTTGGCGAAGACCGCCGTGGGCTTCTTGAACCAGAAGCCGATGAGCAGGTAGCTCACCAGGCCCACCGCCTCCCAGCCGAAGAACAGCTGCAGGAAGTTGTTGCTCATGACGAGCATGAGCATCGAGAAGGTGAAGAGCGAGATGTAGGCGAAGAAGCGCTGGTAGCCCGGGTCGTCGGCCATGTAGCCGATGGTGTAGACGTGCACCATCAGCGACACGAAGGTCACGACGCACATCATCATCGCGGTCAGGCCGTCGACGAGGAAGCCCACTTCCATCTTCAGCCCGCCCACCACCATCCACTCGTAGAGGGTGGCGTTGAAGCGCGCGCCGTCGACCGCCACCTGCTTGAGCACCACGGCCGAGCAGATGAAGGCCACGAGCACGCCCAGGATGGTGAAGAAGTGGGCCCCGCGGCGACCCACCCAGCGGCCGGCCAGGCCCGCGATGAGGGCGCCGGCCAGCGGCGCCAGGGGCACCGTCAGCAGCAGGTTCTCGGAGAGCGTGGCGGCCATGGGCTAGCCCTTGAGCGAGTCGAGTTCCTCGACGGCGATGGTGGCGCGGTTGCGGAACAGCACCACCAGGATCGCCAGGCCGATGGCGGACTCCGCCGCGGCCACGGTGAGGATGAAGAAGACGAAGACCTGGCCCGCCATGTCGCCCAGGTAGTGCGAGAAGGCCACGAAGTTCAGGTTCACCGCCAGCAGCATGAGCTCGATGGCCATCAGCAGGACGATCAGGTTGCGGCGGTTCAGGAAGATGCCGATCACCGACAGCGCGAACAGGATCGCGCCGAGCGAGAGGAAATGACCGAGCGTGACGGGGCCGAGGATCATCGCGGGCCCTCCTGGCCAGGCGGGGCCGGCGTGGGCGGCGCCTCGACCGTGGGCGCCATCTTGACGATGCGCACGCGATCCTCCTTGCGGGCCCGCACCTGCACCGACGGGTCGAGGCTGCGGCTGTCCTTGCGGCGGCGCAGCGTCAAGGCGATGGCGGCGATGATGGCCACGAGCAGCAGCACCGCCGCGATCTGCAGCGGGTAGAGGTAGCGCGTGTAGAGCTCGATGCCCAGCAGCCGGGTGTTGCCCTTCTGCGCGGCGTCCGGGTCCAGCGCGGGCGCGTCCGTCAGCCGGAAGCCGCCGGTGAGCACGAGTGCCATCTCCAGCGCGATGAGGGCACCCACCAGGCCTGCAAGGGGGAAGTGCTTCCAGAAGCCTTCGCGGAAGCTGTCCGTGTTGATGTCCAGCATCATCACGACGAACAGGAACAGCACCATCACCGCGCCCACGTAGACGAGCACCAGGGTGATGGCCAGGAATTCGGCCGTCAGCAGCATCCACACGCAGGCGGCGCTGAAGAAGGCGAGCACGAGGTACAGGGCGGCGTGCACCGTGCTGCGCGCCGTGATGACGCGAAACGCGGCGAACAGCAGCACCGCCGAGAACACGTAGAAGAGGGCCGTGGCGTGCGTCATGGGATGGGCGCGGTGGGTGGGGCGTGGGCGCGGGGGCAGGCCGTCAGGCCTCAGCGGTAGCGCGCGTCGGCCTCCCGGTTGGCGGCGATCTCGCGCTCGTAGCGGTCACCGACCGCCAGCAGCATGTCCTTCGTGAAGTACAGGTCGCCCCGCTTCTCGCCGTGGTATTCGAAGATGTGGGTCTCGACGATCGAGTCCACCGGGCAGCTCTCCTCGCAGAAGCCGCAGAAGATGCACTTGGTCAGGTCGATGTCGTAGCGCTTCGTGCGGCGCGTGCCGTCGTCGCGCACGTCCGACTCGATCGTGATGGCCATGGCCGGGCACACCGCCTCGCACAGCTTGCAGGCGATGCAGCGCTCCTCGCCGTTGTCGTAGCGGCGCAGCGCATGCAGGCCCCGGAAGCGCGGCGACAGCGGCGTCTTCTCCTCGGGGAACTGGATCGTGATCGTGCGCGACAGGAAGTGCCGGCCCGTCAGCGCGAGCCCCTTGAAGAGCTCGGTGAGCATGAAGCTGCGCAGGACGTCTTTGACAGCCATATCAGGTCTCGGGCTCCGGGACTATTTCCAGATGTTGAAGGGCGACTGGATCCACAGGCCCACCACCACCAGCCACACGAGCGTCACCGGGATGAAGATCTTCCAGCCCAGGCGCATGATCTGGTCGTAGCGGAAGCGCGGGAAGGTCGCGCGCACCCACAGGAACATCGTGACGACGCAGAAGACCTTGATGCCCAGCCAGATCCAGCCCGGGATGAAGCCCAGCGCCTCCACCGGCGGCAGCCAGCCGCCCAGGAACATGAGCACGCACAGCGTGGAGACGAGGATCATGTTCGCGTACTCGGCCAGGAAGAACATCGCGAACGACATCCCCGAGTACTCGATCATGTGGCCGGCCACGATCTCGGACTCCCCCTCCACCACATCGAAGGGGTGGCGGTTGGTCTCGGCCAGGCCGGCAATGAAATACACGACGAAGATCGGCAGCAGCGGCAGCCAGTTCCAGGACAGGAACCCCAGGCCCATGTCGGCGAAGGTGCCGCGGCCCTGCGACATCACGATGTCGGTCAGGTTCATGCTGGCCGACACCATCAGCACGACCACGAGCGCGAAACCCATCGCGATCTCGTAGGACACCATCTGCGCCGAGGCGCGCAGCGCGCCCAGGAAGGCGTACTTCGAGTTCGAGGCCCAGCCCGCGATGATGACCCCGTAGACCTCCAGCGAGGTGATCGCCATCAGGAAGAGCAGGCCCGCGTTGACGTTGGCCAGCGCCACGTCCGGGCCGAAGGGGATGACGGCCCAGGCCGCCAGCGCCGGCATGATGGTCATGACGGGGCCGAGGAAGAACAGGCCCTTGCTCGCGGCGGTGGGGCGGATGATCTCCTTGAAGACGAGCTTCACCGCGTCGGCGATCGGTGTGAGCAGCCCGCCCGGCCCGACGCGGTTGGGACCCGGCCGGATCTGCGACCAGGCGATCGCCTTGCGCTCCCAGAAGGTCAGGTAGGCCACGCAACCCATCAGCGGCAGCACCACCGCCACGATCTTGATGAGGGACCACACCACGAGCCACAGCGTCGGCCCGAGCAGATCGGACCCGGCGGCGTTGAGCTGCTCGATCATGCGCGCACCCCTTGCGCCTGCGCCACCCGCTCGAGCTCCACGCAGCCGCTGGCCGCACCGAGCACGCAGGTGTCGGCGTGGCCCGCCGGCACCCGTACCGTGCCTTCGGCCATCGTGGCGTCCAGGCGCGCCGGCAGGTCGACGCTTCCCGTGCCCTGCCGCACGCGCAGGCGGTCACCGGGCTGCAGGCCGAGCGCAGCCCAGAGCGCCGTGCCGACCGAGGCCTGGGGGGGGCGCGCGTCGACTGTGGCCTGCAGCGAGGGTGCCCGGCGCACCAGCGCGTCGGCCGAGTAGATGGGCACATCGGCCAGCCGCTGCCAGCCGCCCGGGGCTGCAGCCGGCCAGGCCGCCGGCACCGGGCCGGCGTCGTTGCACAGCCGCTGGGCGAGCTTCGCCTCGTCGCCCAGTGCGGCTGCACGCACCTGCTCGGCGCTCTCGAACTCGAAGCCCGGCAGCCCCAGCAGGTTGCCAAGCACGCGCAGCACCTTCCACGCCGGGCGCGTCTCGCCCAGGGGACGCACCACGCCGGCGAAGCTCTGCACGCGCCCCTCGGCGTTGACGAAGGTACCCGCCGTCTCGGTGAAGGGGGCGATGGGCAGCAGCACGTGGGCGCCCTGCACCGCCGCATCGCGGAAGGAGGTGAAGGCCACCACGAGCTCGCCTTGCTGCAGCGCGGCGTGCGCGGCCTGCGGGTCGGCCAGGTCGAGCACGGGCTCCACGCCCAGCAGCAGCAGCGCGCGGCGCGGCTGCGCGAGCATGCCCGCCACGTCCAGCCCCCCCGCTCCGGGCAGCGCTCGCACCAGTTGTGCACCCACGCTGTTGGCCGCCTCGCCCAGCACGCCCACCGAGGCACCGGTGTGCGTGCCGATCCAGTTGGCCAGCGCCAGCAGATCGGTGGCCTGGGGGTGCTGCACGGCCGCCTGGCCCAGCAGCACCGCCTTGCGCTCGCCGGTCAGCAGCGAGCGGGCGACGGCAGCTGCAGCCGGGCTCGGCTCGACAGCCACGGGGGACGCAACGCCGGCCTCCCGCGCCACCGCGGCCGCCACCGCCGCCAGCTCGGCCACCCACTGCGCCGGCGCGGCCGTGAGCCGCTGGTGCATCGGCATCAGCCAGTCGTCGTGCGCGGCCTGCAGGCTGCTGACCTGCGCGCCACGCCGCGCGGCCTGGCGCAGGCGCTGGGCGAAGAGGGGATGGTCCTTGCGCAGGAACGAGCCCACGACGAGCACCCGCTCGAGGCCGGACAGGGCGGCGATCGGCTGGCCCAGCCAGCGCGCCGCGCCTTCGGGTGCGCCCGTGCGGCGGAAGTCGGCGTGGCGCAGCCGGTGGTCGACGTGCGGGCTGCCCAGGCCGCGCATCAGCTGGACGAGCAGGTGCAGCTCCTCCAGCGTGGCGTGCGGGGAGCCCAGCGCACCGACTGCGCCCGCGCCGTGCTCGGCCACGATGCGCTTGAGGCCCGTGGCGACGAACTCGAGCGCAGTCTGCCAGTCGGTGGGCACCCATTGGCTGCCGTGGCGCAGCATCGGCTGCGTCAGGCGCTGCTCGCTGGCAAGCGCCTCGTAGCTGAAGCGGTCCCGGTCGGCGAGCCAGCACTCGTTGACGGATTCATTCTCCAGCGGCACGACACGCATGACCTTGTCGGCCTTGACCTGCACGACGAGGTTGGCGCCCGTGGAGTCGTGCGGGCTGACGCTGCGCCGGCGCGCCAGCTCCCAGGTGCGGGCGCTGTAGCGGAAGGGCTTGCTCGTGAGCGCACCCACCGGGCAGATGTCGATCATGTTGCCCGAGAGCTCGGAGTCGACGGTACGGCCCACGAAGGTGGTGATCTCGGAGTGCTCGCCGCGATGGGCCATGCCGAGCTCCATCGTGCCGGCGATCTCCTGCCCGAAGCGCACGCAGCGCGTGCAGTGGATGCAGCGGCTCATCTCCTCCATGGAGATCAGCGGGCCCACGTTCTTGTGGAAGACGACGCGCTTTTCTTCCTGGTAGCGCGAGGCCGAGCCGCCGTAGCCCACGGCGAGGTCCTGCAGCTGGCACTCGCCGCCCTGGTCGCAGATCGGGCAGTCCAGCGGGTGGTTGATGAGGAGGAACTCCATCACCGCCTTCTGCGCCTTGACCGCCTTGTCGCTCTTGGTGCGAACGATCATCCCGGCCGTCACCGGCGTGGCGCAGGCGGGCATCGGCTTGGGCGCCTTCTCCACGTCCACCAGGCACATCCGGCAGTTGGCCGCGATGCTGAGCTTCTTGTGATAGCAGAAGTGCGGCACGTAGACACCCGCCGCATCGGCCGCGTGCATCAGCATGCTGCCCGGGGGCACGCTGACCTTCTTGCCGTCGATTTCCAGTTCGATCATGGGAGGATCCGTGGCGTTCTCAGGCGGTCAAGGCCGGCTCGGCCGGCTCGGTGACGAGGCAGCGCCGGTGCTCGACGTGCCAGGCGAATTCGTCGCGGAAGTGCTTGAGCATGCCCTGAACCGGCATCGCCGCCGCATCGCCGAGCGCACAGATGGTGCGGCCCTTGATGTTGTCGGCCACCGAGTCGAGCAGGTCCAGGTCCTCGGGGCGGCCGCGGCCGTGCTCGATGCGGTCGACCACGCGCCACAGCCAGCCCGTGCCCTCGCGGCACGGCGTGCACTGGCCACAGCTCTCGTGCTGGTAGAAGTAGCTCAGGCGCAGCAGGCTCCTGACCATGCAGCGCGTGTCATCCATGACGATCACCGCGCCCGAGCCGAGCATCGAGCCCGCCTTGGCAATGGCGTCGTAGTCCATCGTCAGGTCCATCATCACCGGGGCCGGCAGCACCGGGGCCGACGAACCACCCGGGATCACGGCCTTCAGCGCCCGGCCGCCACGCACGCCGCCAGCCAGATCGAGGAGCTTGGCAAAGGGCGTGCCCAGCGGCACCTCGAAGTTGCCGGGGCGCTCGACGTCACCCACCACCGAGAAGATCTTCGTGCCGCCGTTGTTGGGCTTGCCGCACTCGAGGTAGGCCTGCCCGCCTTCGCGGATGATCCACGGCACCGCGGCGAAGGTCTCGGTGTTGTTGATCGTGGTGGGCTTGCCGTACAGGCCGAAGCTCGCCGGAAACGGCGGCTTGAAGCGCGGCTGGCCCTTCTTGCCCTCGAGCGACTCGAGCAGCGCCGTCTCCTCGCCACAGATGTAGGCACCGAAGCCGTGGTGCGCGTGCAGCTCGAAGGAGAAGCCCGTGCCCAGGATGCGCGAGCCCAGCAGGCCTGCCGCGCGCGCCTCGCGCAGCGCCTCCTCGAAGCGCTCGTAGACCTCGAAGATCTCGCCGTGGATGTAGTTGTAGCCCGTGCCGATGCCCATCGCATAGGCGGCAATGGCCATGCCCTCGATGACGATGTGCGGGTTGTAGGCGAGGATGTCGCGGTCCTTGCAGGTGCCCGGCTCGCCCTCGTCCGAGTTGCACACGAGGTACTTCGCGCCGGGGAACTGGCGCGGCATGAAGCTCCACTTCAGCCCCGTGGGAAAGCCTGCGCCGCCGCGGCCGCGCAGGGCCGAGAGCTTGACCTCGGCAATCACCTGCTCGGGCGTCATGCCCGGGCCGCCGTCGGCCCCCAGAACCTTGCGCAGGGCGGCGTAGCCGCCGCGCGCGACATAGTCGGCCAGGCGCCAGTTCGCGCCATCCAGCCCGGCGTAGATCTGCGCGCCGAGGTGGCGCCCGTGGAAGCAGGTCTCGTGGCCGCGGGCCTGGAACTTGGAGAGATCGAGCATGGGTTCAGCCTGGCGCCTTCTTGAGCAGCTCGACCAGCTCGTCGAGCCGCTCGGGACCCATGAAGCTGAGCATCTGCCGGTCGTTGACGAGCATCACCGGCGCATCGGCGCAGGCGCCCAGGCACTCGCTGGGCTGCACCGTGAAGCTGCCGTCGGCTGTGCTGCCGTAAGGCTCGACGCCGAGCCGGCTGCACAGGTGGGCCAGCGCCTTGTCGCCGCCGCGCAGCTGGCAAGGCAGGTTGGTGCAGACGTTGAGCTTGTAGCGCCCCACCGGCTGCGTGTTGTACATGTTGTAGAAGGTCGTGACCTCATGCACGGCGATGGGCGCCATGCCCAGGTACTGCGCCACGGCCTCCTCCGCCTCGGGCGAGACCCAGCCCTGCTCCTGCTGCACGATGGCCAGGCACGCCATCACGGCAGACTGGCGCTGCTCGGCCGGGTACTTCGCAACCTCGCGCGCAAAGCGCTCGAGCGTGGCAGCAGGAAGCACCGCTGCGGCCCGTGGGGTGACGTCGTTCATCATCGGTCGACCTCGCCGAAGACGATGTCCATCGTGCCGATGATCGCCACCGCATCGGCGATCATGTGCCCGCGCGCCATCTCGTCCAGCGCAGCCAGGTGCGCGAAGCCCGGGGCACGGATCTTCAGGCGGTAGGGCTTGTTCGCGCCGTCGCTGACCAGGTAGATGCCGAACTCGCCCTTGGGGTGCTCCACCGCCGCGTAGGCCTCCCCCTCTGGTACGTGGAAGCCTTCGGTGAAGAGCTTGAAGTGGTGGATCAGCTCCTCCATGCTCGACTTCATCTCCACGCGCGACGGAGGGGCGACCTTGTGGTTGTCCGTGATCACCGGGCCAGGGTGGCGGCGCAGCCAGTCCACGCACTGCTGCACGATGCGGTTGGCCTGGCGCATCTCCTCGATGCGCACGAGATAGCGGTCGTAGGTGTCGCCGTTCACGCCCACCGGCACGTCGAAGTCCATGCGGGCGTAGACGTCGTAGGGCTGGGTCTTGCGCAGGTCCCAGGCGATGCCCGAGCCGCGCAGCATCGGCCCGGTGAAGCCCAGGTTCAGAGCCCGCTCCGGCGTCACCACGCCGATGCCCACGGTACGCTGCTTCCAGATGCGGTTTTCGGTGAGCAGGGTCTCGTAGTCGTCGACGTTCTTCGGGAAGCGGCGGCTGAAATCCTCGATGAAGTCCAGCAGCGAGCCCTGGCGGTTGGCGTTCAGCGCCTGGATCGCGCGCTCGTTGCGGATGCGGCTGGCGCGGTATTGCGGCATCACGTCGGGCAGGTCGCGGTAGACGCCGCCGGGGCGGAAGTAGGCCGCGTGCATGCGCGCGCCCGACACCGCTTCGTACATGTCGAAGATGTCCTCGCGCTCGCGGAAGCAGTAGATGAAGATGTTCATCGCACCGCAGTCCAGCCCGTGGCAGCCCAGCCACAGCAGGTGGTTCAGGATGCGGGTGAGTTCGCTGAACATCACGCGGATGTACTGCGCGCGCTCGGGCACCTCGATGCCCAGCAGCTTCTCGATGGCCAGGCAGTAGGCATGCTCGTTGCACATCATGGACACGTAGTCGAGACGGTCCATGTAGGGCAGAGCCTGGATGAAGGTCTTGCTCTCCGCGAGCTTCTCGGTGCCGCGGTGCAGCAGGCCGATGTGCGGATCGGCGCGCTGGATGACCTCGCCGTCGAGCTCGAGCACGAGGCGCAGCACGCCGTGCGCCGCCGGGTGCTGCGGGCCGAAGTTCAGCGTGTAGTTCTTGATCTCGGCCATGTCAGTGCAGGCCCCCGTAATTCTCCTCGCGCACCACGCGTGGCGTGATCTCGCGCGGCTCGATCGTCACCGGCTGGTAGATGACGCGCCGGCGCTCGGGGTCGTAGCGCATCTCGACGTGGCCCGAGACGGGGAAATCCTTGCGCATCGGGTGGCCGATGAAGCCGTAGTCGGTGAGCAGGCGCCGCAGGTCCTCGTGGCCCTCGAACACGATGCCGTAGAGGTCGAAGGCCTCGCGCTCGTACCAGTTGGCCCCGCCCCAGATCCCCGTGACCGAGGCCACCGCCGGCAGCTCGTCGTCCGGGGCGAACACCTTCAGCCGCAGCCGCCAGTTGTGCGTGACGCTCAGCAGGTGCGAGACCACGCAGAAACGCGGCCCCTCCCAGGGTGCGTTGCGCCAGTCACGGTAGTCGACGCCGCACAGGTCGATGAGCTGCTCGAAGCGCAGGGCCGGATCGTCGCGCAGGCGCAGCGCAACCGCCTCGTAGTCGGCGGCGGGCACCGTGAGCGTGACTTCGCCGCGCTCGCGCCTGAGCGTGCGCACGGCCGGCCCGAGTGCGGCCTCCAGCGCCGCCTGCAGGGTGTCGAGCTTGTCAGTCATCGGGTTCTCGTGCGAAGGGCTCGTGGCGTGCGTGGCGTCAGCGGGCAATCGTGTTCTCGCGCCGGATCTTGGCCTGCAGCTGCAGCACCCCGTACAGCAGCGCCTCGGCCGTGGGCGGACAGCCCGGCACGTACACGTCCACCGGGACGATGCGGTCGCAGCCGCGCACGACCGAGTAGCTGTAGTGGTAGTAGCCGCCGCCATTGGCGCACGAACCCATGCTCAGCACCCAGCGCGGCTCGGCCATCTGGTCGTACACCTTGCGCAGCGCAGGCGCCATCTTGTTGCACAGCGTGCCGGCGACGATCATCAGGTCGCTCTGCCGCGGGCTCGGGCGAAAGAGCATTCCGAAGCGGTCGATGTCATAGCGCGCAGCACCCGCGTGCATCATCTCCACGGCGCAGCAGGCCAGGCCGAAGGTCATCGGCCACAGGGACCCGGTCTTCGACCAGTTGACCAGCTTGTCCACCGAGGTGGTGACGAAGCCTTCCTTCAGGACGCCTTCAATGCCCATCGGCGAACCTCTCGTTCATTCCCAATCGAGCGCACCCTTCTTCCACTCGTAGACGAAGCCGACCACGAGAATGCCGAGAAAGACCATCATGGCCCAGAAGCCCGTGGCGCCGATGTCGTGCAGCGCCACTGCCCACGGGAAGAGGAAGGCGATCTCGAGGTCGAAGAGGATGAACAGGATCGCCACGAGGTAGTAGCGCACGTCGAACTGCATGCGCGCGTCCTCGAAGGCCTCGAAGCCGCACTCGTAAGGGCTGTTCTTGGCCGTGTCGGGCCGGTTGGGTCCGAAGATGAAACCGATGACTTGCGGAACGACGCCGACGCCCACCCCGACCAGGATGAACAGGATGACCGGCAGATATTCCTGGAGGTTCATGGGACCTCTGTCAGTTTCTTGTCAGACCTCTTGCGCCCGCGAAAAGGGCGCGCCTCGCGGCAGCGATGGGCTGCCCGGTGGCGCGCCCATTTCATCCGCGCTTGACGCGCCGGGCGCCGCGTGATCCACCCTCCCTGGGCGGCCACGCTGGAAAAAACACTTGATTGGTGCCGACGGCGAGACTCGAACTCGCACAGCTTTCGCCACTACCCCCTCAAGATAGCGTGTCTACCAATTTCACCACGTCGGCCTTGCTGGAACCTGTCGACGCTGCACACCCCGAAAGGCCTGCGACCCGACGTCCCGCATTTTACCGTGATTCCCTACCCTGCCCGGCTTGACCGGCGCCCGTGGATGGGGAATTCCTTCACTTCTTCGGGATGGGCGCAGGCCCCGAAGCCGCTGGCGTCGGGATGCCTGGCGCAGCCACCGGCGCCGCACCGGGAATGACGCCCGCAGCGGGCGCCGAGGCGGCTGCGGGCGCGCTGGCCGCCGGCGCCACCTGATCGAGCACGCTGGTGCCGCTGCGCTTGGAACCCGTGGTGCCGGCAAAGGCCAGCGCCAGCGTGCAGATGAAGAAGATCGTGGCGCACACGGCCGTCGATCGCGACAGGAAGTTCGCGCTGCCGGTGGCGCCGAAGAGGCTGCCCGACGAGCCGCCCCCGAACGAGGCGCCCATGTCGGCGCCCTTGCCATGCTGCACGAGCACCAGGCCGATCATGGCCAGCGCGGACAGCAGCTGCACGACGAGGATGAGGGTCAACCAGACTTGCATGATCGAAGGGCTCCAGGGATCTCGTGTACGTTTCAGCCGGCGGCGCGGCAGATGGCGATGAAGTCGGCAGCCTTCAGCGATGCACCGCCGATGAGGCCGCCGTCGATGTCGGGCTGGGCAAAGAGTGCAGGCGCGTTGTCGGGCTTGACGCTGCCCCCGTAGAGCAGCGTCATCGAATCGGCGCGGGGGGTGGCGGCCCGCAGCTGGGCGCGCAGCAGCGCGTGCACGGCCTGGGCCTGCTCCGGCGTGGCCGTGAGCCCGGTGCCGATGGCCCACACGGGCTCGTAGGCGACGACGATCTCGCCGGCACAGTGCGCCAGGGCGTGGATGACCGCGGACAACTGGCGCTTGACGACGGCATGGGTGTGCCCCGCCTCGCGCTGCTCGCGCGTCTCGCCCACGCAGACGATCGGCGTGATGCCGTGCGCGAGCGCAGCTCGCGCCTTGTCGGCCACGAGCGTGTCGGTCTCCCCGTGCAGCGCCCGCCGCTCCGAGTGGCCGACGATCGCGTACCGGCAGCCGAACTCGGCGAGCATCGAGCTGGACACCTCGCCGGTGAAGGCACCGGACTCGTGCGCCGAGCAATCCTGCGCTCCCCAGCGCAGGTCGCTGCCCGCCAGCGTCACGGCCGTCTCCGGCAGGTACGGATAGGGGACGCACACGGCCACGTCGCAGCGGTACGGGCGTGCCTCGAGCATGCCCGACAGCAGTTGCGCGTTGGCGCTGCGGCTGCCGTTCATCTTCCAGTTGCCCACCACCAGTGCTCGGCGGCCCATCACGCCTCCTGCCACTGCAGCACGATCTTGCCCACGTGCGCACTCGACTCCATCAGCGCGTGCGCAGCCGCCGCCTGCGCGGCCGGGAACACGCGGTGGATGACGGGCCTGACCCGGCCCGCCTCGACCAGGGGCCACACCCTGTCGCGCAGTGCACGCGCCAGCACGGTCTTGTAGGCCACTGAGCGCGGCCGCAGCGTCGAGCCCGTGAGGGCCACCCGCTTGCGCAGCACCAGGCCCGCGTCGATCTCGCTCTTCGTGCCGCCCTGAACCGCGATGAGGGCAATGCGGCCGTCGTCGGCCACGCAGCGCAGCTCCCGACCAATGTAGTCCCCGGCCACCATGTCGAGGATCACGTCGGCCCCCCGCCCTCCGGTCAGGCTCAGCACCTCGGCCGCGAAATCCTGTGTGCGGTAGTTGATCGCGTGGTCGGCCCCGATGGCCAGGCAGGCCGCGCACTTCTCGTCGGTGCCCGCCGTGACGATCACGCGGCTGCCCAGGGCCTTGGCCAGGGCGATCGCCGTGACGCCGATGCCGCTGGAGCCGCCCTGCACGAGCAAGGTCTCGCCAGGCTGCAGCCGTGCGATCTCGAACACGTTCTGCCAGACGGTGAAGAAGGTCTCGGGCAGCGCGGCCGCCTCGATGTCGGACAAGCCGGCCGGCACGGGCAGGCACTGGCCGATGGGTGCCACGCAGCGCTCGGCGTAGCCGCCACCGGCCACGAGCGCGCAGACGCGGTCACCGATGCGCCAGCCGGCCGCCTCCAGCTCCGCCTCGTCGCCCCCGGCCACCGTGCCGGAAATCTCCAGGCCGGGCAGGTCGGATACGCCTGGCGGCATCGGGTACAGGCCCTTGCGCTGCAGCACGTCGGGGCGGTTCACGCCACTGGCGTGCACCGCCACGAGCATCTCGCCCGCAGCCGCACGGGGCTCGGGCCGCTCGCACGGCACGAGCACCTCCGGGCCGCCTGGCTGGGTGATCTCGATCGCCTTCATCGCTTGCTCGGGGGCGCCACCTTCGGGCGGCGCGATCCCGGTCTTCAGTCCCCGGAAGGCTGGCGCGGGGTGTCAGGTCCGGCGGGAGCCGCGGCAGGCGTGCCGGCCGGCTCCACTCGGGCCTGCGCCTCGCTCGGGGCCGGCGGCGCACCGGTGTCGCCACCTTCGCCAGGCTCACGCGCCTCGCGAGGCTCACGCGGCTCGCGCGGCTCGCGACGCGGACGGTCACCCCGGTCGCCCCGGTCGCCGCGATCACGGCGCGGGCCACGGTCGCCACGGTCGCCCCGCTCACCGCGGCCACGATCCTCGTCGACCCAGCCCTCGGGCTTGTCGAGCAGCGCCTTCATCGACAGCTTGATGCGGCCCTTCTCGTCGGTCTCGAGCACCTTGACCTTGACGATCTGGCCTTCCTGCAGGTAGTCCTCGACCTTCTCGACACGCTCGAAGGCGATCTGGCTGATGTGCAGCAGGCCGTCCTTGCCGGGCAGGATGTTGATGAGGGCGCCGAAGTCCAGGATCTTCGTGACCGGGCCTTCGTAGACCTTGCCGATCTCGGCCTCGGCCGTGATCTCGGTGATGCGCTTCTTCGCGAACTCGGCCTTCTCGGCCTCGGTCGAGGCGATCGTGATCGTGCCGTCCTCGCCAATGTCGATCGTGCAGCCCGTCTCCTCGGTCAGCGCGCGGATCGTGGCACCACCCTTGCCGATCACGTCGCGGATCTTCTCCGGGTTGATCTTCATGGTGTACAGGCGCGGGGCGAACTGGCTGACCTCGGTCTTGGCGCCGCCCATGGCCTCCACCATCTTGCCCAGGATGTGCATGCGCGCTTCCTTGGCCTGGGCCAGCGCCACCTCCATGATCTCGCGCGTGATGCCCTGGATCTTGATGTCCATCTGCAGCGCGGTCACGCCAGCCGTGGTGCCCGCCACCTTGAAGTCCATGTCGCCCAGGTGGTCCTCGTCACCGAGGATGTCGGTGAGCACGGCGAAGCGGTTGCCGTCCTTGATCAGGCCCATGGCGATGCCGGCCACGTGGGCCTTCATCGGCACGCCCGCATCCATCAGCGACAGGCACCCGGCGCACACCGAGGCCATCGACGACGAGCCGTTGCTCTCGGTGATCTCGCTGACCACGCGCAGCACGTAGGGGAAGTCTTCCTTGCTCGGCAGGGCGGCGATCAGCGCGCGCTTGGCCAGTCGGCCGTGGCCGATCTCGCGCCGCTTGGGGCTGCCCACGCGCCCCGTCTCGCCGGTGGCGAAGGGGGGCATGTTGTAGTGCAGCATGAAGCGGTCTTCGAACTCGCCGGCCAGCGCGTCGATGCGCTGCGCGTCGCGCTCGGTGCCGAGCGTGGCCACCGCCAGCGACTGCGTCTCGCCGCGCGTGAACAGCGCCGAGCCGTGGGTGCGCGGCAGCACCGAGGTGCGGATCTCGATCGGGCGCACGGTGCGCGTGTCGCGCCCGTCGATGCGGGGCTCGCCGGCCAGGATCTGGCTGCGCACGATGCGCGCCTCGATCTCGAACAGCAGCGCCTCGACCTTGACCTCGTCGAAGGCCACGCCCTGCTCCTTGAGCGCGGCCTTGGTGGCGGCGTAGGCCTCGCGGCAGGCCTGGGTGCGGGCCTGCTTGCTGCGGATCTGGTAGGCCGCGCGCAGCTTCTCCTCGGCCAGGCCGTTGACCTGGGCGATGAAGGCTTCGTCCTTGGCAGGAGGCGTCCAGGTGCCGGCGCCCAGCCACTCGGGCTTGCCCGCCTCGCGCACGAGCTCGTGGATGGCGTCGATCGCGACCTTGCCCTGGTCGTGGCCGAAGACCACCGCGCCCAGCATGATCTCCTCGGTGAGCTGGTCGGCTTCGGACTCGACCATCAGCACGGCGGCCTCGGTGCCGGCCACGACGAGGTCGAGCTTGCTGTTGGCGAGCTCGGCCTTGCCGGGATTGAGCACGTACTCACCGTTGACGTAGCCCACGCGCGCCGCGCCGATGGGCCCGTTGAAGGGGATGCCGCTGATCGACAGCGCGGCGCTCGAGGCGATGAGCGCGGCGATGTCGGCCTGCACCTCGGGGTTGAGGCTCAGCACGTGCACCACGACCTGCACCTCGTTGAAGAAGCCGTCCGGGAAGAGCGGGCGGATCGGGCGGTCGATGAGACGGCTCGTGAGCGTCTCGAGCTCGCTCGGGCGGCCTTCGCGCTTGAAGAAGCTGCCCGGGATCTTGCCCGCGGCGTAGGTCTTCTCGATGTAGTCGACAGTCAGCGGGAAGAAGTCCTGGCCGGGCTTGGCGTTCTTGGCCGCCACGACGGTGGCCAGCACGACCGTGCCCTCGATGTCGACGACCACGGCGCCGGTGGACTGGCGGGCGATCTCGCCGGTCTCCATCGTGACCCGATGCGGGCCCCACTGGAAGGTCTTGGTGACTTTGTTGAACAGGCTCATGGATGGATCTCCGTGTCAGGACGCGCGTTCAGGCGCGCCGGGTGGCTGGAGCCGTCGAGCCGTGGCAACAATGCCATTCCAGGGCGCCGCGCCAGCCTCGCGGGCGGCGCCTTGGAATGACACAGCAGTTGCCGTGCGGCAGGCAGCGGTCTCCGTCTGAAGACGGACCCCGGTGGTTCGAATGAGTCGACACACGCGGGGCCCGCCGGGGTTCACTTGCGCAGGCCCAGCTTCTGGATCAGCGCGGTGTAGCGGTCGGCGTCCTTGTCCTTCAGGTACGACAGCAGCCGCTTGCGCTGGTTCACCAGCTTGAGCAGGCCGCGGCGGCCGTGGTGGTCCTTCAGGTGCGCCTTGAAGTGCGGCGTCAGCTGGTTGATGCGCGTGGTGAGCAGCGCCACCTGCACTTCGGGGGAGCCGGTGTCGGCGGTGCCGCGGGCGTGGGCCTGGATGACTTCGGCCTTCTGGGTCAGGGACAGAGACATGCGTGTGTTCCGGTTCGTGGAAACCGCGCATGCCTGGCGCACCCCGGGAGGCGCGACGGGCCGAACGGTTTCCGGTTGGACTTGCGAACGCGGGTGAAACCGACCCGCGCCGTGTGAGAAACCACGCATTGTAGACCAAGCCGCAGGCGCTTCAGCGCCCTCGCTCAGGCGAAGCTCAGCCCAGGGCATCGGCCAGGCGTGCCAGCCCGGCATCCAGCCGCGTCAGGTCGCGCGACGCGAAGCACCAGCGCAGCCAGCCTTCCCCCTCGGGCCCGAAGGCGGCCCCGGGCGCCAGCCCGAGCCCGTGCCGGGCGACGAGCGACTTGGCCAGCGCCAGCGAGTCGGCCTCGCCCTCGACGCGAAAGAAGGCGTACATCCCGCCGCCGGGGCGCGCCACCTGCACCCGCGGCTGGCGCTGCAGGCCGTCGATCAGCCGGTCCCGGCAGGCCTGCATGTGCGCGCGGATCCCGGGAACGATGGCCTCGGCCTGCGCGAGCGCCGCCAGCCCACCGCGCTGCACGAAAACCGGCGTGCACGAGGTGTTGAACTCGGCCAGCTTGCCCAGCGCCTCCAGGCAGCCGGCGTGCGCGCTGCCGGGCCGCTCCTGCGGCAGCACCATCCAGCCCAGGCGCCAGCCCGTCATCAGGAAGCTCTTGGAAAAGCTCTGCACGACCACCAGCCGGTCCTCGGGATCGGCCACGTCCAGGAAGCTCGGGGCGGCCGCGCCAGGCCCGAACCACAGCCGCTCGTAGACCTCGTCGGCCACGATCCAGGTGCCGGTGCGGCGGCAATGCGCGAGCAGCGCGCGCTGCTCGTCGGCCGAGAGGGTCCAGCCCGTGGGGTTGTTCGGGGCGTTGACCAGCAGCATGCGCGTGCGGTGCGTGACGGTCTGGGCCAGCCGGTCGAGGTCCAGGCTCCAGGCGCCCTCGCGCGCCCGCAGTGGCACACGCTTCACGCTGGCGCCCAGGATCAGCGGCTGAGCCGTGAGGTTGGGCCACACCGGCGTGATGGCGGCCACCTCGTCGCCCGGGCCGGCGAGCATCTGGCAGGCCAGCATCAGCGCCGTGACGCCCGAAGACGTGACGGCCACTCGCTCGGGAGCCAACAGCCCGTGCAGGCCCGAGGCGTAGTGCGCGATGGCCACGCGCAACTCGGGCAGGCCCAGGTTGTGGGCGTAGAAGGTCTCGCCCGCCTGCAGCGAGGCCTGGGCAGCTTCGCGCACGCCGGCCGGGGTGACCTCGTCGCTCTCCCCGAACCAGAAGGCCAGCACGTCGGGCCGGCCCAGGCCGGCGTTGGCCACCTCGCGGATCTTCGAGCCGGGAAGGGTGAGGATGTCGCTGCGCATGCAACGGATTGTGACCGGTGCGGCGTACCTGCACGCCTCGCCGGGGCGGCTTGACCTGCATCAGTCGCTGGCGCCTTGAAATCCGCCCGCCCGCATTCACGTACGGTGCAAGACCGAAGCCGGCCGGTCGACCTGATCGCAACGCATCTCGTTCAATCCGCCTTTGTCAGGAGACTGCCATGTTCCTCGTTCCCGTCAGCCGTCGCAGCCCCGAGTGGTCGCGCCTCTTCGACGACATCGACCGTTTCTTCGGCTCAACTGCCCCGGCCGCAGCCACGGCCGCCACAGCCAGCCCCGCGCTGGACGTCACCGAGTCCGCTGCCGCCTGGACAGTCAAGCTCGACCTGCCCGGGGTGGCCAAGGAGGACGTCAAGGTCGCCATCGACGGCAACCAGGTCAGCGTACAGGCTCAGGTGCGCCAGGACAGCGAGCGCAGCGAGGGCGACCGCATCGTCTACCGCGAGCGCACCGCGGGCAGCTACGCCCGCCGATTCACGCTGCCTGCGGAGGTGGACCAGTCGCAGTCGGCCGCCCGCCTGGACAACGGCGTGCTCACGCTCACACTGGGCAAGCGCAGCGCCGCAGCCAGCGCGCACCTGACCGTCAACTGAGCCCGAGCGGCCAGCGCGGGCGCACGTCGAAGGCGCCGTCGTCCCGCGCGTGCGCCGCTCCTGCTGCGGCACGCATGGCGCCGGCCAGCGCGATCATCGCCCCGTTGTCGCTGCACAGGTGCAGCTCGGGGTAGTGCACGCGCACGCCCCGGGTGGCGCAGGCGGCGTCGAGCTGGCGCCGCAACTCGGCGTTGGCCCCGACGCCGCCGGCCACCACCAGGCGCCGCAGGCCCGTGCGCGCCAGCGCCAGTCTGGACTTGGCCACCAGCACCTCGACGATGGCGGCCTGCGTGCTCGCGGCGAGATCGGCCAGAGCCGGCCCGGAAGGCGCCGGGCCGAGCCTGCGGTGCTGCGTCAGCACCGCGGTCTTCAGGCCGGCGAAGGAAAAGTCGGGCTCGCCGCTGTGCAGCAGCGGACGCGGCAGCGCGAAGGCGCGCGGGTTGCCCGCCTCGGCCAGGCGCGCAAGCGCCGGGCCACCCGGGTAGCCCAGGCCCATGAGCTTGGCCGTCTTGTCGAAGGCTTCGCCGGCTGCGTCATCGATGGTCTCGCCCAGCAGCTCGTAGCACCCCACCCCGTCCACGCGCATGAGCTGCGTGTGGCCACCGGAGACCAGCAGCGCCACGAAGGGGAACTGGGGCGGGTCCGCCGACAGGAACGGCGACAGCAGATGCCCCTCCAGGTGGTGCACGCCCAGGGCCGGGCGATCCAGCGCGGCAGCCAGCGCTGCGGCAAAGCCCGCCCCCACCAGCAGCGCACCGGCCAGTCCCGGTCCGCGCGTCCACGCCACGAGGTCCACGTCCGAAAGCGCCAGGCCCGCGTCCCGCAGCGCCTGGCGCGTCAGCGGCACGATGCGGCGGATGTGGTCACGCGAGGCGAGCTCGGGCACCACGCCGCCGTACTGCGCATGCATGCGGGCCTGGCTGTGCAGCGCATCGCCGCGCAGCCGCATGTGCCCGTCGGGCAACGCCTCCACGAGCGCCACGCCCGTTTCATCGCACGACGACTCGACGCCCAGAACGATCATCGGCGGCAGCCCTCGATGCGGCAGGCGCGGCGCAGCACGGTGCGGCCGGTGTGGCCGCTCAGTGCTTCTCCCGGGCGTGGTTGATCGAGTACTTCGGGATCTCGATGGTCACATCGCGGTCCGAGAGGATCGCCTGGCACGACAGGCGCGAGGTCGGTGTCAGGCCCCAGGCTCGGTCGAGCAGGTCCTCCTCGGCCTCGTCCATCTCGCCCAGCGAGTCGAAGCCCTCCTTCACCACCACGTGGCAGGTGGTGCAGGCGCAGCTCATCTCGCAGGCGTGCTCGATCTCGATGCCGTTCTCGAGCAGCGCCTCGCAGACGGAGGTCCCGCGCGGGGCCTGCACCGTGGCGCCCTCGGGGCAGTAGTCGGCGTGCGGAAGGATGCGGATCACGGGCATGGGGTTCAGACCTCTTCGACCTTGCGGCCGGCCAGCGCAGCGCGGATGCTGCGGTTCATGCGGGCGGCGGCGAAGCCCTCGGTGCCGCGGGCCAATGCCTCCACGGCGGCGTCGATGGCCGATGCATCTTCGGTGGCGGCGGCAGACCGCAGGGCCTGCATCAGCTCCTCGATCGTCGAGCGCTCGCCTGCCTCCAGAAGCTCACCGTCGGCGGCCAGCGCCGAAGCGGTGGCCAGCAGCATGCGCTCGGCCTCCACCCGCGCCTCGGCCAGGCGGCGCGCCGCCATGTCGGCGTCGGCATGCGCGAACCCCTCCTGCAGCATGCGTGCGATCTCGTCGTCGGCCAGGCCGTAGCTCGGCTTGACGACGATCGAGGCCTCCACGCCGCTGCCGAGCTCGCGTGCCGACACGCTCAGCAGCCCGTCCGCATCGACCTGGAAGGTGACGCGGATGCGCGCGGCGCCTGCAGCCATGGGCGGGATGCCACGCAGCTCGAAGCGTGCCAGGCTGCGGCAGTCGGCCACCAGGTCACGCTCGCCCTGCACCACGTGCAGCGCCATCGCCGACTGGCCGTCCTGGTAGGTCGTGAAGTCCTGCGCCTTGGCCACCGGGATCGTCGCGTTGCGCTCGATGATGCGCTCCACCAGCCCGCCCATCGTCTCCAGGCCGAGGGAGAGCGGCGTCACGTCCAGCAGCAGCAGCTCGCCGCCCGCGCCGTGGCCGGCCAGCGCGTGCGCCTGCAGTGCCGCGCCGATGGCCACCACCTCGTCCGGGTTGACGTCGGTCAGCGGCTCGCGGCCGAAGAATCCGGCCACCGCCGCGCGCACGCAGGGCATGCGTGTGGAGCCGCCCACGAGCACCACACCCTGCACCTCGCCGCGGCCCACGCCGGCGTCGCGCAGCACCTGGCGCACGGCAGCCATCGTGCGCGCAAGCAGCGGCACGGTCAGCGTCTCGAAGCCGCCACGGTCAACGGCCACGTCGAGCTCGCCAGTGGACAACCGGGCCCGCAGGCGCACCTGCTGCGCCTGGCTCAGCTGCTCCTTGGCGGCGCGCGCCGCCACGAGAACGGCACGCCGGTCCTGAGGCGTGGGAGCCGCCAGGCCCGCCTGCGCCAGCGCCCACTGCGCCAGCGCGTCGTCGAAGTCATCCCCGCCCAGGGCTGCGTCCCCGCCCGTGGCCACCACCTCGAAGACACCGCGCGACAGGCGCAGCAGCGAGATGTCGAAGGTGCCGCCGCCCAGGTCGTAGATCGCGTACAGGCCCTCGCTGCCCTTCTCCAGGCCGTAGGCGACGGCGGCGGCCGTGGGCTCGTTGAGCAGGCGCAGCACGTGGATGCCGGCCAGCTGCGCCGCATCCTTCGTTGCCTGGCGCTGAGCGTCGTCGAAGTAGGCCGGCACGGTGATGACGGCACCGTGCAGCTCATCGTCGAAGGTGTCCTCGGCACGCTGGCGCAGCGCAGCCAGGATCTCGGCCGAGACTTCCACCGGCGTCTTCTCGCCATCGCGCGTGGAGATGGCGACCATGCCGGGCCGGTCGACGAAGGCGTAGGGCAGCTTCTCATGCCCGGGCACGTCGGCCAGGCGACGGCCCATGAGCCGCTTCACCGAGGCCACCGTGTGGGCAGCGTCCTCGGCCTGCGCCTCGCGCGCCGCCACCCCGATCTGGCGCCGTCCGCCCTCCAGGTAGCGCACCACCGAGGGCAGGATCACCTGCCCCTGCGCATCGGGCAGGCACTCGGCCACGCCATGGCGAACCGCTGCCACGAGCGAGTGGGTGGTGCCCAGGTCGATGCCCACCGCGATGCGCCGCTGGTGCGGGTCGGGGGACTGACCGGGTTCGGAGATCTGCAGCAGGGCCATGGGATCGTGTCGATGCGAATCGGTAGGGGTCGGTGGGCTCAGGCCTCGAAGGGCTCGAGCCGGCGTGCGAGATCCTCACGGAAGCGGCGCACGAACATCAGCACGCGCACGGTGGCCGCGGCCTCGGCGGCCGCACCGTCCGCTCCGGGCCCGTCGAGTTGCCGGGCCAGTTGCTCGAAGGCCGCTTGCTCGCTGGCCTGCGCCTGGGCATCGAGCGTGCGCAAGGCCACCGCGCCATCGGCCTCGTCGAGCCGCTCGCGCCATTCCATCTGCTGCACGAGGAAGCCCGGCGGCAGGGCCGCACTGCCCTCGGCCTGCACCGGCGCCCCGCGCAGTCCGCACAGGTAGGCTGCGCGGGAGACCGGGTCGCGCAGCCGCCGATAGGCCTCGTTGACGCGCATCGCCCACTGCATGGCCACGCGCTGCGCGGCCGTGCCCTCGGAGGCGAATCGATCGGGGTGCACGCGGGCCTGCAACGCGCGCCAGCGCGCGTCGAGCTCGGAGCGATCCAGCGCGAAGGCCGGCTCCAGCCCGAAGAGCGTGTAGTCGTCGTCCTCGAGCTTCATGCCGCAGCCTCGTGGCCCGGGTCGCGTTCGAGCCGCTTGGCGTAGAAGGCCGACAAGCCGTTGTCGGGATAGCCGCCGAAGGCTCCCCGCAGCCGGTAGCCCGCCGCCTCGTACAGGCGCACCGCCTCGTGCTGCGTGCGGCCGGTCTCCAGAAGTGCCAGGCCGATGCCCTGCTCGCGCAGCTGGCGCTCGAGGGTGCGCAGCAGGGCGGCCCCGATGCCACGCCCGCGGCAGTCCGGGTGCACCATCATCCGCTTGATCTCACCGTAGGCCTGCCCCGCAGTGGCCGTCTCGCCCGGCTGGCGGCGCACGGCGCCGCAGCCGGCCACGCGACCGTCCAGCCGCGCGGCAAAGAAGCTCACCTGCGGTGCGGCCAGGGCCTGCAGGTCCAGGATGTGGTTGGCCTCGGGGGGATACAGGCTCGCCAGGTAGGCATCGAGCTCACCGAGCAACGCCGCCACCTCGGGGTGGTCCGGTCGCTCGGGCGCGATGACGAAGGTGGTGAGCATGCGGCAGTCGGAAGGGCGGTGGGGCTGCAGGTCGGCACGCCGCTGAAACGAAAGGCGCGGCCGGGGCCGCGCCTTGCGACGAGGGGCGCTTGCGGTTCAGACGCGGAAGGACTCCCCGCATCCGCAGCGATCCTTCTCGCGCGGGTTGTGGAACTTGAAGCCTTCGTTGAGGCCCTCGCGCACGTAGTCGAGCTCGGTGCCGTCGATGTAGGGCAGGCTCTTCGGATCGATCAGCACCTTCACCCCGTGGTCCTCGAACACGATGTCCTCGGGCGCGAGGTCGTCGGCGTACTCGAGCTTGTAGGCCAGGCCCGAGCAGCCCGTGGTCTTCACGCCCAGGCGCACCCCCACGCCCCGGCCTCGGCGCTGGAGGTAGCGCGAGACGTGGCGGGCGGCGGCTTCGGTGAGCGTGACGGCCATCGCGCGGGCCTCAGTGTGTGACCGGCGCCGAGGCGGCTTCCGCCGCGCCAGCGTGCTTGGCCTTGTAGTCCTGCACGGCGGCCTTGATCGCGTCCTCGGCGAGGATCGAGCAGTGGATCTTCACCGGCGGCAGCGCGAGCTCCTGCGCGATCTGCGTGTTGCGGATCGTCATCGCCTCGTCCAGCGACTTGCCCTTGACCCACTCGGTGACGAGCGAGCTCGACGCGATCGCCGAGCCGCAGCCGTAGGTCTTGAAGCGCGCGTCCTCGATCAGCCCGGTGGCCGGGTTGACCTTGATCTGCAGCTTCATCACGTCGCCGCAGGCCGGGGCCCCCACCATCCCGGTGCCGACGCTGTCGTCGCCCTTGTCGAAGGAGCCGACGTTGCGGGGGTTCTCGTAGTGGTCGATGACCTTGTCGCTGTATGCCATGGTTCGAGACGCGGGGTGCCTGTCGGGTGGGGATTCGGGGTTGTGGCGAAGCTTCGAGCCGGCTGGCTCAGTGGGCCGTCCACTGGATGGTGGAGAGGTCGATGCCGTCGCGGTACATCTCCCACAGCGGCGAGAGCTCGCGCAGCTTGGAGACGCGGTCCTGCAGCGTCGAGACGGCGTAGTCGATCTCCGCCTCGGTCGTGAAGCGGCCGATCGTCATGCGCAGGCTGGAGTGGGCGAGCTCGTCGCTGCGGCCCAGTGCGCGCAGCACGTAGCTCGGCTCCAGGCTCGCCGAGGTGCAGGCAGAGCCGGAGGAAACCGCGATGCCCTTGACCCCCATGATGAGCGACTCGCCCTCCACGAAGTTGAAGGACACGTTCAGGTTGTGCGGCACGCGCCGCTCCAGGTGCCCGTTGATGAAGATCTGCTCGATGGGCTTGAGCCCGGCGAGCAGGCGCTGCTGCAGCATGCGGATGCGCTCGCTCTCGGTGCCCATCTCCGTGCGCGCGAGCCGGAAGGCCTCGCCCATGCCCACGCACTGGTGCGTGGGCAGCGTGCCCGAGCGCATGCCGCGCTCGTGGCCACCGCCGTGCATCTGCGCCTCCAGCCGCACGCGCGGCTTGCGCCGCACGTAGAGCGCGCCGATGCCCTTGGGGCCGTAGGTCTTGTGGGAAGCCAGGCTCATCAGGTCCACCGGGAGGGTGGCCATGTCGATGGCCACCTTGCCCGTGGCCTGCGCCGCATCCACGTGCAGGATGATCCCGCGCTCGCGACACATCGCGCCGATGGCCGGGATGTCCTGGATCACGCCGATCTCGTTGTTCACGATCATCACCGAGGCAAGGATCGTGTCCGGGCGCAGCGCGTCGCGGAAGCGGTCGAGGTCGAGCAGGCCGTCTTCCTGCACGTCCAGGTAGGTCACCTCGAAGCCCTGGCGCTCGAGCTCGCGCATCGTGTCGAGCACGGCCTTGTGCTCGGTCTTGACCGTGACCAGGTGCTTGCCACGCGAGGCGTAGAAATGCGCCGCGCCCTTGATGGCCAGGTTGTTCGACTCGGTCGCGCCCGAGGTCCAGACGATCTCGCGCGCGTCGGCCCCGATCAGCGCGGCCACGTCCGTGCGCGCTCGCTCGACGGCCTCCTCGGCCTCCCAACCCCAGGCGTGGCTGCGGGAGGCGGGGTTGCCGAAGTGCTCGCGCAGCCAGGGGATCATCGCGTCGACGACGCGTGGGTCCACGGGCGTCGTGGCGCCGTAGTCCATGTAGATGGGCAGGTGCGGGGTCATCGCTGGGGTCTCGAAACGGCGTCGCGCGGGGGGCTGGACGGGGGGATGGGGGAGCGGGGTCGGGTCACTTGGTCAGCGACGAGCCGAGCGCGAAGACGGAGTTGGGCGCCGTCACCTTGATCGGCTTGACGACCGGCTGCGAGGAGATGGCCCGCTTGACCGGGGTGCCCTCGATGGACACGCCCTTGGCCAGCTGCTCGTCGACCAGCTTCTTGAGCGACACCGAATCGAGGAACTCGATCATCTTGGTGTTCAGGCTCGTCCAGAGGTCGTGCGTCATGCACTTGCCCGATTCCTCGCCCATGCAGCTTTCCTTGCCGCCACAGCCCGTGGCGTCGATGGGCTCGTCCACGGCGACGATGATGTCGGCCACGGTGATCTCGGCCATGTCGCGCCCGAGCGAGTAGCCGCCGCCCGGGCCGCGGGTGCTTTCCACCAGCTCGTGGCGGCGCAGCTTGCCGAAGAGTTGCTCCAGGTAGGACAGGGAGATCTGCTGGCGCTGGCTGATCGCCGCCAGCGCCACGGGCCCGTTGTGGGACCGCAGGGCGAGGTCGATCATCGCGGTGACCGCAAAGCGGCCCTTGGTGGTCAGGCGCATCGAAGAGTCCTCCGGTCCGGGTTCGTTTCCTAGTGAATCGCTCGACTTTAACAGAAGTCGAGCGTTTTGATCAAGTTCTTCGCCCGGAGTTCCCGGAGCCGCCTGCGGGGAGCGCGACGACGTTGTCCGACCCGCTTGCGCCGAAGGCCAGCTCGCGCAGCTGGGCGAGCTGGTCGCGCACGCGGGCGGCCTTCTCGAACTCGAGGTTGCGGGCGTGCTCGAGCATCTGTCGCTCGAGCTGGCGGATGCGCTTGCCCAGGTCCTTCTCGTCGAGCACTTCCTCCGCCGCGGCGGCCACGGCGCGCGCCGCGGCGCCCTCCCGCTCGGCGCGGTCCGAGACCACGCCTTCGATGAGCTCGCGAACCTGTTTGCTCACCCCGCGTGGAACGATGCCGTGCTCGGTGTTGTGCGCCAGCTGGCGCGCGCGGCGACGCTCGGTCTCGTCGATGGCCCGGCGCATCGACTCGGTCACCTGCTCGGCGTACAGGATCGCCTTGCCGTGCAGGTTGCGCGCCGCGCGGCCGATGGTCTGGATCAGGCTGCGCTCGGCGCGCAGGAAGCCTTCCTTGTCGGCGTCCAGGATTGCCACCAGCGACACCTCCGGCAGGTCCAGGCCCTCGCGCAGCAGGTTGATGCCCACCAGCACGTCGAAGGTGCCCAGGCGCAGGTCGCGGATGATCTCCACGCGCTCGACCGTGTCGATGTCGCTGTGCAGGTAGCGCACCTTCACGCCGTTGTCGGCCAGGTAGTCGGTGAGCTGCTCGGCCATGCGCTTGGTGAGGGTGGTGATGAGCACGCGCTCGCCGGCGACGACTCGCTCGCGAATCTCCTGCAGCACGTCGTCCACCTGGTGGCGCGCCGGGCGCACCTCCACCACCGGGTCCACGAGGCCCGTGGGCCGCACCAGCTGCTCCACGACCTGGTCGGCACGACCCTTCTCGTACTCGCCCGGGGTGGCCGAGACGAACACGGCCTGGCGAACCTTGCCCTCGAACTCCTCGAACTTCAGGGGCCGGTTGTCCAGCGCGCTAGGCAGCCGGAAGCCGTACTCGACGAGGGTGGTCTTGCGCGCACGGTCGCCGTTGTACATCCCGCCGAACTGCCCGATGAGCACGTGGCTCTCGTCGAAGAACATCAGCGCGTCGCCCGGCAGGTAGTCCACGAGCGTGGGCGGCGGGTCGCCCGGCCGCGCGCCCGAGAGGTGCCGGGTGTAGTTCTCGATGCCCTTGCAGTGCCCCACCTCCTGCAGCATCTCGAGGTCGAAGCGGGTGCGCTGCTCCAGGCGCTGCGCCTCCACGAGCTTGCCCATCGAGACGAACTCGGCCACGCGGGTGCGCAGCTCCTCCTTGATGCCCTCGATGGCATCGAGCACGCGCTCGCGCGGGGTCACGTAGTGGCTGCTCGGGTAGACGGTGAAGCGCGGGATCTTCTGGCGGATGCGGCCGGTGAGCGGGTCGAAGAGCTGCAGCGACTCGATCTCGTCGTCGAAGAGCTCGATGCGGATCGCCAGCTCGCTGTGCTCGGCCGGGAAGACGTCGATGGTGTCGCCGCGCACGCGGAAGGTGCCGCGGTCGAAGTCGGTCTCGTTGCGCGTGTACTGCATGCGGATGAGGTGCGCGATCACGTCGCGCTGGCCCGCCTTGTCGCCCACGCGCAGCGTCATCACCATCTGGTGGTAGTCGGCCGGGTTGCCGATGCCGTAGATCGCGCTCACCGAGGCGACGATGACCACGTCGCGGCGCTCCAGCAGGCTCTTCGTGGCCGACAGCCGCATCTGCTCGATGTGGGCGTTGATCGACGAGTCCTTCTCGATGAAGAGGTCGCGCTGCGGGACGTAGGCCTCGGGCTGGTAGTAGTCGTAGTAGCTCACGAAGTACTCCACCGCGTTCTTCGGGAAGAACTCGCGGAACTCGCTGTAGAGCTGCGCGGCCAGCGTCTTGTTGGGCGCGAACACGATGGCCGGTCGGCCCAGCCGGGCGATCACGTTGGCCATCGTGAAGGTCTTGCCCGAGCCGGTCACGCCCAGCAGCGTCTGGTACAGCAGCCCGTCGTGCACGCCCTCGACGAGCTGCGCGATTGCGCCGGGCTGGTCGCCTGCGGGCGGGTACGGCTGGAAGAGCTGGAACGGGGAGTCCGGGAAGCTCACGAAGGTGCCAGCCGGCGCGGCATCCGCGGGGGCGGCCGGCTGGACCAGGCCGGCAGTCGCGGCAGCGGCGGCGGCGCCGCGGTGGGGGACGGAGGTGGGCATGGGCTTCGGTGTGAGGGTCCTAGAATGCGGCTGCTTCGCGCGGACCACCCGCCAGCGTAACGCAGCGGCACCCGCCTCGGCTGGCCGGGCGCGCGGCGGACACACGCGACCCCTCCCCTTTCGCAGCGAGTTCCCGATGTCCCTCTTTGCTTCCGTGCGGATGGCCCCGCGCGACCCGATCCTCGGCCTGACCGAGCAGTTCGCCTCCGACGCGCGCGCCGACAAGGTCAACCTGGGCGTGGGCATCTACCTCGACGAGGAAGGCCGGCTGCCGCTGCTGGGCTGCGTGGCAGCCGCCGAGCAGCTGCTGCTGGCCGCCGCGCGCCCCCACGGCTACCTGCCCATCGACGGCATTGCCGCCTACGACCAGGCCGTGCGGCACATGGTCTTCGGCGGCCCCGATCATCCGGCCGTCACGGCCGGGCGCATCGCCACGGTGCAGGCCGTGGGCGGCACGGGCGGGCTGAAGATCGGCGCGGACTTCCTTCGCCGCCACGGCCCCGGCGGCAAGGTCATGATCAGCGACCCGAGCTGGGAGAACCACCGCGCGCTCTTCGCCACCGCCGGATTCGAGGTGCTCAGCTACCCCTACTACGACGCCGCCTCGCACGGCGTGGGCTTCGAAGCCATGGTGGCCTCGCTGCGAGCGGCCGAGCCTGGCACGGTCGTGGTGCTGCATGCCTGCTGCCACAACCCCACCGGCTACGACCTGACCCCCGCCCAGTGGGAGACCGTGGTGGAGGTGATGCAGGCCGGGCGCCTGGTGCCCTTCCTGGACATGGCCTACCAGGGCTTCGGACAGGGCATTGCGCAGGATGGCGCGCCGGTGCTGCGCTTCCTCGACAGCGGGATGGACTTCCTGGTGGCGACGTCGTTCTCAAAGAGCTTCTCGCTCTACGGCGAGCGCGTCGGGGCGCTGAGCGTCGTGTGCGAGGACGCCGACGAGGCCGCGCGCGTGCTGTCGCAGCTGAAGGTCGTCGTGCGCACCAATTACTCCAACCCCCCCACCTTCGGGGCACAGGTGGTCACGACCGTCCTGGGCTCGCCGGCGCTGCGCCAGCAGTGGGAGGACGAACTCGCGGCGATGCGTGTGCGCATCCGCACGATGCGCGAGGCGCTCGTGGCCGGACTGCAGGCAGCCGGCGTACGTCAGGACATGTCCTTCATCACGCGCCAGGTCGGGATGTTCAGCTACTCGGGCCTCACGGCCGCGCAGATGCAGCGCCTGCGCGCCGACTTCGGCGTCTATGGCACGGACACCGGCCGCATCTGCGTGGCGGCACTCAACCGCCGCAACCTCGACCGCGTGGTGCAGGCGATCGTCAGCGTGCTGTAGCGCACGGCCCCGGTATTTGCTGCGCCGCAGCAACCTGTGGCACATTCGCACGATTGTTGCGTGCCCACACGCTGCCGGATTGAGCAGGCGCACCGGCCTGCTTCACACTCGGTGGCCTGAACCGCCCGGATCCTGACCATGCTGTATCAGCTCTACGAGACCCAGCGCGCCATGCTGGCGCCGTTTTCCGAGTTCGCCAGCGCCTCGGCCAAGCTCTACACCCACCCGCTTTCGCCCTTCGCGCACACGCCGCTGGCGCAGCGCGTGGCTGCCGGGCTCGACCTGATGCACAGGCTGGCCAAGGAATACGAGAAGCCGGGGTTCGGGGTGCGCAGTGCCACGGTGGGCGGGATCGAGGTGGCGGTCCAGGAGCAGGTGCACGTGCACAAGCCCTTCTGCCGGTTGCTGCGGTTCAAGCGCTTCACCGACAACCCGCAGGCGCTCGCCCAGATGAAGGGCCAGCCCACGGTGCTCGTGGTGGCGCCGCTTTCGGGGCACCACTCGACCCTGCTGCGCGACACGGTGCGCAGCCTGCTGCACGACCACAAGGTCTACATCACCGACTGGACCGATGCACGCATGGTGCCGCTGGAGGCCGGCTCCTTCCACCTGCACGACTACGTCGCCTACGTGCAGGAGTTCATCCGCCACATCGGTGAGCACGTCCACGTGATCTCGGTGTGCCAGCCCACCGTGCCGGTGCTCGCTGCGGTGTCGCTGATGGCCAGCGCCGGCGAGACCACCCCCCGCACGATGACGATGATGGGCGGCCCGATCGACGCGCGCAAGTCGCCCACCGCCGTGAACAACCTGGCGATGAACAAGAGCCTGTCCTGGTTCGAGAACAACGTGATCTACCGCGTGCCGCAGAACTTCCCGGGCGCCGGCCGCAGCGTCTACCCCGGCTTCCTGCAGCACACGGGCTTCGTCGCGATGAACCCGGACCGGCACATGCGGTCGCATTACGACTACTTCCTCGACCTCGTGCGAGGCGACGAGGAGAGTGCCGACGCGCACCGCGAGTTCTACGACGAGTACAACGCCGTGCTCGACATGCCGGCCGAGTACTACCTCGACACGATCCGCACGGTGTTCCAGGAGTTCGCGCTCGTCAACGGCAGCTGGGAGGTGGACGGACGGCTCGTGCGCCCGCAGGACATCCGGCACACGGCCCTGTTCACGGTGGAAGGCGAGCTCGACGACATCTCCGGCGCCGGCCAGACGCGCGCAGCGCACGACCTGTGCCGCGGCGTGGACAAGGCCCATCAGTTCCACTACGACGTGCCGGGCGCGGGCCACTACGGCATCTTCTCGGGCCGACGCTGGCGCGAGATGGCCTACCCGAAGGTGCGCGAATTCATCGGCCGCTACGAGGCGGCGCCCCTTGCTGCGCCCGCCCCTGCCGTCCGGCCCCGCGCACGTGCCGCGAGCCGTGCCGCCCGAGCCGCCTGACCGGCCCGCCACCGGCCCGACGGGGGTGACCCCCGAAGCGGTGGATGCGCTGCTGCCGCAGACGCAGTGCACGCGCTGCGGCTACCCGGACTGCCGCAGCTACGCCCAGGCCATCGCCCTCGATGGCGTGGCCATCAACCGATGCCCGCCGGGCGGAGCCGCAGGCGTGTCCCGTCTGGCCCGGCTGACGCGACAGCCTGAGCTGCCGCTGGATCCCTCATGCGGCGAGGAGGGGCCACGCCAGCTCGCGGTGATCGACGAGGCCTGGTGCATCGGCTGCACGCTTTGCATCCAGGCCTGCCCGGTGGACTGCATCGTGGGCGCGCCCAAGGCGATGCACACGGTGATCGACGCGCAATGCACGGGCTGCGAGCTGTGTGTGCCGGCCTGCCCGGTGGACTGCATCGAGATGCGACCGGTCACCGGACAGGCCACCGGATGGGCGGCCTGGTCGAGCGAGCTGGCCGCCGAGGCGCGCGCGCGCCACCTGTTCCGTGCCGGGCGGCTCGAGCGCGCCCGGCAGGAGAACGAGCAGCGGCTGGCCAGGCGCGCAGCCGAGAAACTCCAGGACCTCGCCGCCACAGGCCCGACCGACGACCCGCAGTTGCTCGCGCGCAAGCGCGCCGCGGTCGAGGCCGCGCTCGCACGGGTGCGGGCACGGCGCGACAATCCGGCCTGACCATGAAGACCGCCGACATCGAGCCCTTCTTCGCCGCACTGCGCGCCGCCAACCCGGCGCCTGCCACGGAGCTCGTCTACACCAGTGTCTTCGAGCTGCTGGCTGCCGTGCTGCTGTCCGCGCAGGCCACCGACGTGAGCGTGAACAAGGCCACCCGCACCCTGTTCGCGCACGCCCCCACTCCTGCGAGGATGCTTGCACTGGGCGTGGCCGGCATCGAGGCGCACATCCGCACGATCGGCCTGTTTCGCACCAAGGCTCGCAACCTGCACGAGACCTGCGGCCTGCTCGTGGCGCGTCACGGCGGCGAGGTTCCGCGCACGCGCGAGGCGCTCGAGGCGCTGCCGGGGGTGGGCCGCAAGACGGCCAACGTGGTGCTGAACTGTGCCTTCGGCGAGGAGACGATGGCCGTGGACACGCACATCTTCCGCGTGGCCAACCGCACGGGCCTGGCCCGCGGGCGCAATCCGCTGGAGGTCGAGCAGGGGCTGCTCAGGCGCGTGCCCGCCCCCTACCGGGCCGACGCGCACCATTGGCTGATCCTCCACGGGCGCTACGTCTGCCAGGCGCGCAAGCCGCAGTGCGAGGCGTGCTCGGTCAGCCGCTGGTGCGATTCCGCGCCGCGCGGCTGAACGGCATCGCGCGACCCCGAGCCCGGGGGCGGCGCTGGCGCACCTACAATCCGGGGCCCGTCATGGCTGCGCCTCACCCCATGTCACAGCTCCACGATCTCGCCGACCGCGTGGATCGACTCTTGTTGCGACACGAGGAACTCGAGCGCACCAACGTGCTGCTGAAGCGCCAGATCGATGCGCTGGCCGCAGAGCGTGACCAGCTCAGGAACAGGCTCGGCACCGCCCGCACGCGCATCGACGAGCTGATCGCACGCCTGCCCTCCTCACCCGGCCCCGCCGATCCCGCGCCATGAAGCCCATGCCTGAGGCGGCCACGTGGCGATGAAGCAGGTGGAGGTCACCATCCTCGGTCAGGGCTACGTGCTGGGCTGCCCGGACGGCGGCGAGGAGGCGCTGCGCGCGGCGGTGGCGATGGTGGACCGCGAGATGAGCACGATCCGCGACGCCGGCCGCATCCGCGCGCGCGAGCGCATCGCGGTGCTGGCGGCGCTGAACCTGGCCTACCAGCTCGCGCAGGGGCCCCGCGCCACCCCGTCCGACGCACCCGCCGAGCCTGCGCCACGGGCGCCGTCTTCCGACCCGGCAGGCGCAGCCGATCCCGACCTGAAGGCGCTGATCGCGCGCCTCGATGCGGCACTTCAACGCGACGGCCATCTCCTGTGATCGCCTGATCGCCAGCGACCTACAATGGGTCCGTCCGTCGCGCCTGCGGGGTCTTCAATTTCCTTGAACCGATGCTCATTGAGCAAGGGCAGGGAACATCGTCGGGCTGGTGTGAGCGTCTCGCGTCAGACGAACCCGAAGCCCTTCTGACCCCGCCCACCTGAACTTCGCTGAGGGTTCAGGAATCCGGCCCCGCAGCGCGGCGGACACCCTCGGCCATGCAGCTCCCTGGCGGGGCGGCCGGGGCGCAAGGGGCTCAGCGTGCGGTCTGCTCCTGCAGCGACAACCCGGCCAGCGCGAGCTGGTCGCCCCCGCGGGCACGCGCGCGCCGGAGGGCCTGCTCGGCCGCCTCCACAAGCGCCTCCGGAGAACCCGCACTCAGCGGATAGCTGGCCACACCCATGCTCACGGTGAGCACCGTGTCAGCCGGTGCGGACGTTGCATCGCCAGGTTCGGGCTCCTTGACCCATCCAGTCGCGGACCGACGGCTGGCGCGCAACGCCTCCGCACGGCGCGCGGCAATCGACAGCCCCGCACCGGACAGCAGGATCGCGTAACGGGTGGCGTCCAGGCGCGCGGTGGCATCCATCGTGCGCGTGCCGTTTCGCAGCCACGTGCCGACCTCGCGCGCGATCTCGTCGGCCGACGCAGCCGACCCGCCCGAGGCAGGAGCCTGCACGGGATCGACCTCCAGCAGCACGAGTGACATCTCCCGTCCCTCGCGCGAGGAGAGGTCGAACTCCCGGCGCAGTTGCTGGAGGAACGGCTCGCGCCCGGGAAGCCCGGACAGCGGATCGCGGGCCTCGTCGCCCGGGGCCGCGCCGATACGGGCCGCATCGGCTTGGGCACGCGCCTGCTGCAGGGCGGACAGTGCCTCGGCGAGCTGCCGGGCCTGTTGGCGCATGGCGCGCACGTCGCTCCAGTGGCTGACGATCTGCCGACCGGACCCCCCGTCCAGCGCCCCCCCCTGGCGGGTGACGGCGAACTCGCGCCACTGACCGCGCCACTCGAAGGCGTGGTCGCTCGCCACGGCATCGGCCCCGTCCAGCGCCATCCGGTCGGCGGCACGCCAGGCGGATGCCACCGAACCACCGAAGATCTCGGCGTCGGTGAGCCCGACGCAGGCCGCGGGCTCGAGACCGAAGAGGGCCTGCCACCCGGGACCGATCGCCCGGTATCGCCCGCTTGCCGCGTCCTTCACCGCGAGCGCCTGACCGCAGCTGGCCAGCAGGCCCGGCCACAGCAGGGCCGCCGCACGCCAGACGCTTTCGGGCTGGCCTGGCTGCGGTGCAGCATCGGCCTGGCCGGGCGGGTACGGGTCGTCGCTGCGTGACATGGCGCTATTCTGCTCCGGACGGGCGGACGCGAGTGGCGTCGCGGCCGGTCGCCTGCGGGCGCCCGGCATCGGGGGACCCACCTGTCTGGCGCAGCCGCCGGATTCACGCTAGAATCATGGTCTTTGCCGACAAACTTCCTTCTTTCATGACCACGATCCGCGTCAAGGAAAACGAGCCTTTCGATGTGGCACTGCGCCGCTTCAAGCGCACCATCGAGAAGCTGGGCCTGCTCACCGAACTGCGTGCGCGCGAGTTCTACGAGAAGCCCACGGCCGAGCGCAAGCGCAAGAAGGCTGCCGCAGTGAAGCGGCACTTCAAGCGCGTGCGCAGCATGCAGCTTCCGAAGAAGCTGTACTGACGAACATCGGGCCGGCCGGCCTCTTCGGTCGGCACGGCCAGAAAAGCTGGAGCCCGCGCGGGAGACCGTGGCGGGCTTCGTCGCATCCGGAGGTTGCGCGCGATGACGCTGAAGGAACGGATCCAGGAGGACATGAAGGCCTCGATGCGGGCACGCGAGGCCGAGCGGCTGTCCGCGATCCGCATGCTGCTGGCCGCCTGCAAGCAGCGCGAGGTGGACGAGCGCATCACGCTGGACGATGCCGCCATCGTGGGCATCGTCGACAAGCTGATCAAGCAGCGCAGGGATTCGATCGCCGCCTTCGCACAGGCCGGCCGCACCGACCTCGTGGACAAGGAGTCGGCCGAGGTGAAGGTGCTGGAGGCCTACCTGCCTCGGCGTCTGTCCGCCCAGGAGATTGCTGCGGCCGTGGCGGCCCTCGTGGCCGAGCTGGGCGCGAACGGGCCCGGCGACATGGGTCGTGTCATGGCTGAGGCCAAGGCACGCCTGGCTGGCCAGGCCGAGATGGGGCTGGTCTCGGCCGCCGTGAAGCAGGCGCTGGCCCGCTAGGAAGGAGCCTTTCATGCCCATGACCCTCACCCCCCTGGCGATCGCCCCGGACGTCTGCGTGATCGGCCAGCTCGACCCGGCTTCGATGGCCGAGGTCGCGCGCATGGGATTCCGCGCGGTGGTCAACAACCGGCCAGACTACGAGGGCGGCTACGAACAGCCGACCAACGCCGACATCGAGAAGGCGGCTCGGGCCGCCGGGCTCGACTACCGCTACCTGCCGGTGTCGGGCAACTTCCAGTCGCCCGACGACGCCACGCGCATGGCCCACCTGCTGCGCGAGCTGCCGCGTCCGGTCTTGCTGTTCTGCCGCTCCGGCGCGCGCTCGACGCGGCTGTACATGATGGCGCAGCAGCTGTGAGCTCGCCCCTGCGCAGCCTGCCTGCGCAAACTCGCCGCACAGGCGATGCGGGAAACCCCGGCAGCCCCGCCGAGATCGAAAACCCTCACAATCTTTCGGCTCTCCCGATGTTCCGACCTGTCCGACTTGGAGGCGTCTCATGGGCGCGTTGCTGAAACTCTCCGGCCTGATCGATCGGGCCAACGAATGGCTGGGCCGCGTCATCATGTGGCTCGTGCTGGCCGCGGTGCTGATCAGTGCCGGCAACGCGATCATGCGCAAGGCCTTCAGCATCGGCTCGAACGCCTTCCTCGAGATCCAGTGGTACATCTTCGCGGCGGTGTTCATGCTCGGCGTGGGCTACGTGATGCTGAAGAACGCCCACGTGCGCATCGACTTCATCTCCTCGCGTCTGTCCAAGCGCACCAACGCCTGGATCGACGCCATCGGCATCGTCGTCTTCACGATCCCGCTGTCGATCATCATGATCGACCTGGGCTGGCCGCTGTTCTACCGCGCCTGGGTGTCCGGTGAAGTCAGCCACAACGCGGGTGGCCTGATCCGCTGGCCGGCGCTGCTGCTGGTGCCGCTGGGCTTCGCGATCCTGCTGGCGCAGGCTGTGTCGGAGCTGATCAAGCGCGTGGCCTTCCTGCGCGGGCTGCGCGACGAGCCCTTCAGCCGAGACGACCACAAGTCCGACGAGGAGCTGCTGGCCGAGGAGCTGGCGGCGCGCTCCGAGGTAGAGGCAGCCCCCGCGGGTGCGCGCAGCTGAGCGCGGCCTGCGCACCCACGCCCTCCGCACGACGATCCCGAAGAGTCCCCCATGACCGCCTTCATCGCCCAGAACTTCGTCCCGCTGATGTTCGCGGGGCTGCTCTTCTTCCTGCTCACCGGCATCCCGGTGGCCTTCGGCCTGGCGGCCACGGGGCTGCTCTTCGGCTACATCGGCATGTCGGTGGACCTCTTCGGCGCAAACCTGTTCCAGGCGCTGCCGCAGCGGGTCTTCGGCATCATGTCCAACGACACGCTGCTGGCCATCCCCTTCTTCACCTTCATGGGGATCATCCTGGAGCGATCGGGCATGGCGGAGGACCTGCTGGAGACGGTGGGCCAGGTCTTCGGGCCGATGCGCGGGGGCCTGGCCGTGGCGGTGATCCTCGTGGGCGCGCTGCTGGCCGCCACAACCGGTGTGGTCGCCGCGGCCGTGATCTCGATGGGACTCATCTCGCTGCCCATCATGCTGCGCTATGGCTACAACCGCACGATTGCCACCGGCACCATCACCGCGTCTGGCACGCTGGCGCAGGCCATACCTCCCTCCCTCGTGCTGATCGTGCTGGCGGACCAGCTCGGCAAGTCCGTGGGCGACATGTACGCCGGTGCCCTGGTGCCGGGCCTGCTGCTGGTGGGCCTTTACCTGCTGTTCGTCTTCGCCGTGGCGATCGTGCGCCCTTCCTGGGTGCCTGCGCTGCCGCCCGAGGCGCGCGTGTACCGCGAGAGCAGCGGGGCCAGCGGCTACGTCTCGCTGGTCGTGCTGATGGCGGTGTGCACGGCCGCGGGCTGGGGCTGGGCCCAGGTGCACGACGGCCTGATGAAGAGCTGGACGGGCCGCACCACTGCCGCCCACGGCGACGAGATCCTGATCATGTCGATGACGGTCGCGTCGCTGCTGGCGCTGCTGCTGGCGCTCATCAACAAGTTCACGGGCCTGGGGCTGCTGTCGCGTCTGGCCCAGCAGGTCACCTTCGTGCTGATCCCGCCGCTGGTGCTGATCTTCCTCGTGCTCGGCACGATCTTCCTGGGTGTCGCCACGCCCACCGAGGGCGGCGCAATGGGCGCGCTGGGCGCGTTGATCATGGCCACGGCGCGCAGGCGCCTGGGCCTGGGCCTGCTGAAGCAGGCGCTGGACAACACGGCGCGGCTGTCCACCTTCGTGCTCTTCATCCTGATCGGCTCGACCGTCTTCAGCTTCACCTTCAACGCGGCCGACGGCCACATCTGGGTGGAGCACCTCTTCGACGACATGCCCGGCGGTGCGCTGGGCTTCCTGATCGTCGTCAACGTGCTGGTCTTCATCCTGGGCTGCTTCATCGACTTCTTCGAGATCGCCTTCATCGTGATCCCGATCCTGGCGCCGGTGGCCGAGAAGATCCTGCCCGAGATGTTCCCCCCCGGGACCCCGGTGGATTCGATCATGATCTGGTTCGGGGTCGTGATCGCAATGAACCTGCAGACCTCCTTCCTCACGCCACCTTTCGGCTTTGCCCTGTTCTACCTGCGCAGCGTCGCAGCCAAGAAGGACTACAAGGACCGCATCACGGGCGAGACGATCCCGGCCGTGACCACGGCCCAGATCTACAAGGGCTCGATCGCCTTCATCATCCTGCAGTTGATCATGGTGGCAGCGGTCATCGCCTTCCCCAAGCTCGTGATCGACGGCATCGACCAGGGCGTGAAGGTGGACGTGGACAAGGCGCTGGAGTCGCTGATGCAGCAGACGCCGGCCACGCCCGCGCTGCCCGGTGCGCTCGAGCCTCCAGCTTCCGCGCCGGGGGGCCTGGCGCCCGCAGCTCCCACCTCCGGCGGCCTGCCCGCCCCGGCTCCTGCGCCTGCCCCTGCCGCGCAGGAGGATCCGATGAAGGCCTTGCTCGAGGCCGTCAAGGAAGACTCGCAGAAGAAGAAGTAAGGGCGCAGCGCGACTGGCGCCCTCAATGGAAAAGGCCCCGCATCGCGGGGCCTTTCGTTTTGATGGCCCCTGCTGCGGGGCCTGCCAGGTCGACCCGCCCCGGCATGCGGGGCCGGGTCGTCCCTCGGCTCGCCTTACAGGCGCTGGCGCTGCATGAAGTTGTCGAAGGTCGCCTCGGAGAAGCGGAACCACAGGTTCGCGTCACGCTGGAAGGACACGTAGTCGTCGTAGACCTTCTTCCAGTTCGCGTTCTTGGCGCTGAGCTCGGCGTAATGCTCGCGCGCGGCCCGGAAGGCAGCTTCCATCATGTCGTTCGGGAACGCGAACAGCTTGGCGCCTTGCGACACGAGGGTCTTAAGGGCCTGCGCGTTCTTGCCGTCGTACTTGGCCTGCATGTCGACGTGGGCATAGGCCGCCGCCGTCTCGATGATCGCCTTGTACTCGGCGGACAGCCCGTCGTAGGCCTTGGAGTTGACGTGCAGTTCGAGCATGGCGCCACCTTCCCACCAGCCCGGGTAGGCGTAGTTGGGGGCGACCTTCACGAAGCCGAGCTTGAGGTCGTCGTACGGACCCACCCACTCGGCGGCATCGATCGTGCCCTTCTCGAGGGCCTGGTAGATCTCGCCACCCGGGATGTTCTGCGGCACGCCACCGATGCGCTCGACGATCCGGCCGCCGAAGCCGCCCACGCGGAACTTGGTGCCACGGAACTCGGCCAGCGACTTGATCTCCTTGCGGAACCAGCCGCCCATCTGCGAGCCCGTGTTGCCCATCGCGAAGTTGACGATGTTGTACTGGCGGTAGAAGTCGCGCATCAGCTTCAGGCCGTTGCCTTCGTAGTACCAGGCCGTGAGCTGGCGGCTGTTCATGCCGAAGGGAACCGCGCAGGCGAGTGCGAAGGTCTCGTCCTTGCCGAAGTAGTAGTACGGCGCCGTGTTGGCCATCTCCACCGTGCCCTTGTCGACGGCGTCGATGGTGCCAAAGGCCGGCACGAGTTCGCCGGGGGCGTGCGTGGTGATCTGGAAGCGGCCACCCGAGAGTTCACGCACCTTCGCAGCGAAGATGTCGTTCACGCCGAAAAGGGTGTCGAGCACCTTGGGGAAGCTGGAGGTCAGGCGCCAGCGCAGGTTGGCCTGGGCATGCACCACCGCAGGCGCGACGCCGGTGGCGAGCACGCCCGCCAGGCCGGCACCGTGAACGAATGAACGACGTTCCATCGTAGAACTCCTGAAGTTGGGAGGAAGGAGAGGGACTGCTGGATTCACCCGCTGCCTGCGGGAAAGGCGCGGCATTCTAGGCGGGTTGTCCCTTTCGGGCCGCCGGGGTTTTCCCCCGACGGCAGAGGGGCCTTGGGGGGCGCAGGCCCCGCCTGGGCGTCAGCCCCCTGCGACCTTCATGCTCTCCAGCAGCACCGAGCCCACCGACTTCGATCCGTAGGTGTAGACATCGGCGCCCACGGCGACGATGGCGCGCAGCATCTCCCGCAGGTTGCCCGCGATCGTCACTTCTTCCACCGGGTGCACGATGCGTCCGCCCTCGACCCAATAGCCGCTGGCCCCGCGCGAGTAGTCGCCCGTCACGCCGTTGACGCCCTGCCCCATCAGCTCGGTGACGAAGAGGCCTCTTCCGAGCTTGCGCAGCATGGCCTCGAGGTCGTCATCCGGCCGGGTCAGACGGCTCGTGAGGGCGAGGTTGTGCGAGCCGCCGGCATTGCCGGTGGTGCGCATGCCGAGCTTGCGCGCGGAGTAGCTCCCCAGGAAGTAGCCCTCGACCGTGCCACCGGAGACGACGGCACGCGCGTGCGTGCGCACCCCCTCGTCGTCGAAGGCGGCGCTGCCCTTGCCCTTGCGCACGTGCGGGTCCTCGTGGACGTCGATGTGGGAGGCGAACACCGGCTGCCCGAGGCTGTCCACCAGGAAGCTCGACTTGCGGTAGAGCGAGCCGCCTGACACCGCCTGCACGAAGGACCCCAGCAGCCCCGCAGCGAGCGGGGCCTCGAACAGGACCGGCACGTCGGCCGTGGGCACCCGACGCGCGTGCAGCCGCGCGAGCGTACGCTGCGCGGCGTAGCGGCCCACCACCTCGGGGCTGGCGAGCTCGGCGGCGTCGCGCATCGAGGTGTACCAGCTGTCGCGCTGCATGTTGCGGCCGCGCCCGGCGATCGGCGCCACGGAGAGGCCATGGCGCGAGCTGGCGTAGCCGCCGCGAAAGCCGCGCGAATTGCCGGCCCAGAAGTGCGACTGCTGGGCCGACACGCCCGCGCCCTCGGAATTGGTGATGCGGCGGTCGGTGTCGAAGGCGGCCTGCTCGCAGCGGCGTGCGAGCTCTGAGGCCGCGGCGGCATCGATCGCCCAGGGATGGAAGAGGTCGAGATCGAGTGCTGCCTCGTCGGGGGTGGCGAGGTCCTGCGCGTCGGGCAGGCCGGCGGCGGGGTCTTCTGCGGTGTAGCGGGCGATGTCGAAGGCGGCCTGCACGGTGCGGCGCAGCGCCGCGGGCGAGAAATCGGAGGTGCTGGCACCGCCGCGACGCTGGCCGGCGTAGACGGTCACGCCCAGCGACTTGTCGCGGTTGCGCTCGACGTTCTCGATCTCCCCCTTGCGCACCGACACCGACAGGCCCGTGCCCTCGGAGACTTCCACCGCGGCATCGGAGGCCCCGAGCTCGCGTGCCATCGCAAGCACGTCTTCCACCATCTGCTGGAACGTCTCCCGGGTGTAGGCGAAGCCGCTACCGGGGTTCGACCCGGCGGGGTGTGCGGCGCTGGGGCCGGCGGGAGACGGGGTGCCGCGGCCCGCGCGGCGGCGGGAAGGCGCTTCGGAAGCAACGACGATCGGATGGCGCATGGGCGCCGATTATCATCGTCCGCATGCCGCAACGCCCTGCTCCTGGTCGCACACCCGCGCGCGACGCGGACGCCCCGCACGACGAGCTCGGCCGCCCGAGCAAGTCGCAGCGCAAGCGCGATTCCACCGAGCTGCAGTCGCTCGGTGCCGAGCTGGTGGAACTGCCCGAGGCCGCCTTCCGGGCACTGCCGCTGCCCGAGGACCTGCACGAGGCGATGCGGGAGTACCGCCGCACGCGCTCGCACGAAGGCCGCAGGCGCCAGATGCAGTACATCGGCAAGCTCATGCGCGGGGTGGACCCCGAGCCGCTGCGTGAGGCGCTGGCCCGCGCCCGCCTGGGCGGCGCGCGCGACAGCCTGCTGCTGCACCAGGCCGAGGCCTGGCGCGAACAGCTGCTGGCCGACGACGACGCGCTGACGCGCTGGGCGCGCGAGCACCCCGACAGCGACCTGCAGCAGCTGCGCCAGCTCGTGCGCACCGCGCGCGCGCAGGCCCGTGAGGACGCCGCACCCGGCCAAGCGCCGCGCCAGGCACGCGGCCACCGTGAACTCTTCCGCTTCATCCGCTCCTGCCTGCCCACCCCATGAGCAGCTTCGAATCCGTTCGCATCGGCCTGGTCTCCGTGAGCGACCGCGCCTCGGGCGGCGTATACGCCGACCAGGGCATCCCGGCCCTGCGCGACTGGCTCGCACGCGCCTTGCGCAACCCCGTGCACTGGGAGGAACGCCTGATCCCGGACGAGCAACCCCGCATCGAGGCCACGCTGCGCGAGCTCGTCGACGAGGCCGGCTGCCACCTCGTGCTCACCACTGGCGGCACCGGCCCGGCCCCGCGCGACGTGACGCCCGAGGCGACGCTGGCGGTGGCCGACAGGGTGATGCCGGGCTTCGGCGAGCAGATGCGCCAGATCAGCCTGGCCTTCGTGCCCACGGCGATCCTCTCGCGCCAGGTGGCGGTGATCCGCAAGGGTGCGCTTGTCATCAACCTGCCCGGCCAGCCCAAGTCGATCGCGGAGACGCTCCAGGGCCTGCCCCAGGCGAGTCCGCCCGTGCACGGGATCTTCGCGGCCGTGCCCTACTGCATCGACCTGATCGGCGGGCCCTACCTCGAGACGGACGAGGCGGTGTGCAACGCCTTCCGGCCGAAGTCGGCACGGCGCCCGGCCCCCACCGCCTGACCTGGCGCGGCCGCTCTACTTGACGAGACGCTGCAGGCCCTCGGCGTCGAAGCGCTCGGTGGTCTGCGCCCCCTGCGGCACACACCCGTCCGTCGCCTCCCGGCCCGGCTCGGCGGCCGAGAGCTTCTCGATGGCGGCCCACAGCAGCGCGATCTGGTGTTCGTGCAACGAGGCGTGGTCGATCAGCCCCTTCATGGCCAGCGCCACCGGGTCGTCGCCCTGCGTCACGCCGTAGGCCGAAAAGCCCATGCGCGCTGCTGCGGCCTCGCGCTGCGCGTCAGCCGAGGCCTGCAGGATGCGCGCCGGGATGCCCACCGCCGTGGCGCCGGGCGGAACGGGCTGCAGCACCACGGCGTTGCTGCCCACCCGCGCGCCGTCGCCCACCGTGAAGCTGCCCAGCACCTTGGCCCCGGCGCTGACGATCACGCCACGGCCCAGCGTCGGGTGGCGCTTGGCGCCCTTGGCCAGCGACGTGCCACCCAGCGTCACACCCTGGTAGATCGTGCACTCGTCGCCGACCTCAGCCGTCTCGCCGATCACGACGCCCATGCCGTGGTCGATGAAGACACGCCGCCCGATCGTGGCCCCGGGATGGATCTCGATGCCGGTGAGGAAACGCCCCAGGTGCGACACGAATCGGCCCAGCCAGCGCCAGCCGCGGCGCCAGGCCGCATGCGCCAGGCGGTGCAGCACCAGGGCGTGCAGCCCCGGGTAGCAGGTCAGGACTTCCCAGGTCGAGCGCGCCGCCGGGTCGCGTTCGCGGATGCAGGCGATGTCTTCTCGCAGGCGGGAGAACATGGGGGAGCTTCGCTGGGGCCGGGTTCGGAAGGAACGGGACGCGCAGTGTAGGGCGGCGCGTGCGCCGCCGCTGCGCGCGCGATGCCCCTGAGGATGTGCACCTCCTCGCGCGTGAGCTGCAGCCGGTTGGCGAGCTGGTTCAGGCGCGGCATCAGCTTGCCCGGGGTGCGCGGGTCGAGGTAGCCGATGGCCTGCAAGGCCTGCTCCCAGTGCGCGAGCAGGCCCTGGATGGCCTGGCCGTCGGCCCACTGCGGGGGCCGCGTGGCCGGCACGATGGCGTAGCCGCCCAGTGCCTGCCGCCACTCATAGGCCACGAGCTGCACCGCCTGCGCGAGGTTGAGCGAACCGTAGGCCGGATCGGTGGGGATCGACAGCACGGCGTGGCAGCGGTAGACGTCCTCGTTGGCCAGGCCGAAGCGCTCGGGGCCGAACACGAAGCCCACGCACTGGCCCTGCGCCGCCAGCGGCGGCAGCCCCTCTCGCGGGGCCCAGGTGGGCGGGCCGAAGTCGCGCGGGGTCATGGCGGTGGCACAGGCGAAGGTGACGCCCTCCAGCGCCTCGGCCAGGCTGTCGACGACCCGCGCCCGCGCGATCACGTCGGTCGCGCCGCTGGCGAAAGCCGTTGTCTCCTCGCGCTGCAGCACGTCGGCAAAGCGGGGCGCCACCAGCACCAGCTCCGAAAAGCCCATCACCTTCATCGCCCGCGCAACCGCACCGACATTGCCGCCATGGCTCGTGCCCACGAGGATGAAACGTGTCGGGTAGGTGGAGGAAGCGGACGTGGCGGGCATGGTGGCGTGGGGGTCGGGGGCGGTAGAATCGAGGGTTTCCGCGGATCTGCATGCCGTCGCCAGCGACAGCCTGGCGATTGTGGACCGCCGCTCCTTGCCACTGCCACCTGCCGCCGATGTCCCCCACCCTGCATCCCATGCTCAACATCGCCGTGCGCGCCGCACGCGCGGCGGGGGCGATCATCAACCGGGCGGCACTCGACCTGGACGTGCTCAAGATCGCCACCAAGGGCACGAACGACTTCGTCACCGAGGTCGACCGCGCCGCCGAGGAAGCGATCATCTCCACGCTGCTGGAGGCCTATCCGGGGCACGGCATCCTTGCCGAGGAGTCGGGCCGCACGCGCGGCGCCCGCCACAGCGACTACCTCTGGATCATCGATCCGCTGGACGGCACCACCAACTTCATCCATGGCCTGCCGGTGTACGCGGTGTCGATCGCGCTGGCCTTCCGCGGCCGCATCGAGCAGGCAGTGGTCTACGACCCCGCCCGCAACGACCTCTTCCTCGCCAGCAAGGGGCGCGGGGCCTTCCTGAACGACCGGCGGCTGCGCGTGTCCAAGCGGGTGCGCATGTCCGATGCGCTGATCGGCACGGGCTTTCCGTTCCGCAAGGGCGACAACTTCAAGCGCTACCTCAAGATGTTCGAGGAGGTGATGCAGCACTGTGCCGGCGTGCGCAGGCCCGGCGCGGCCGCGCTGGACCTGTGCTACGTGGCCGCCGGCTGGTACGACGGCTTCTTCGAGACGGGCCTGCAGCCCTGGGACGTGGCCGCCGGCTCGCTCATCGTCACGGAGGCGGGTGGGCTGGTGGGCAACTTCACGGGCGAGGCCGACTTCCTCCACCAGCGTGAGGTGATCGCGGGCAACCCGCGCATCTACGCGCAGCTCGTGCAGACGCTGGCTCCTTACTCGCACGTGATCGTGCCGGCCGAGGCGGGCACGGCTGCCGTGCCGGCAGAGGCGGGGGGCACGGGCGCCGAGGCTCCAGGGGGCGAGGCGGGCGACGCCACCGCCGCGTTCATCGCCTCGGCTACCGGCACGGCGCCGGGAACAGCCCCGGCTGCTGCGCCTGCCCGGCGCCTTCGCAAGGTGCAGCCGCCCACCCCCAAGGGCGAGGACGCACCGTTCTGAGCGGCGGCGGGCGCGCCGAGCCCGCTCAGGAGCTGTCCGAGGCGGCCCGCGACACGCCCACCTGCTCGCCCAGCAGGCCCCGCGGGCGCAGCACCAGCACCAGCGCGATGAGCACCCCGATCAGCACCACCTGCAAGGCGGCTGCCCGCGCCTGCTCCGCCTGGGGCACGAGGCCGCGCAACGCGCCCCCCGCCACGGCCCAGAACCCCCAGACCACGTAGGCACCGAGGATCGCGCCCAGGTTGCGCCCCGAGCCGCCCACGATCAGCATGGCCCACAGCTGGAAGGTGAGGATGGGCAGGAAGTCTTCAGGCGCGATGTAGCCCACGAAGTGCGCGTAGACCGCGCCGCCCAGGCCCATGAGCGCGCTGCCGATGACGAAGCTCTGCAGCCGGTAGACGAAGGCACGCTTGCCCAGCGACTCGGCCGCCACCTCGTCCTCGCGGATGGCGCGCAGCACCCGGCCCCAGGGGCTGCGCACGAGCGCCTCGAGCGCCCGCCACGCCAGGCCCAGCAAGGCGAGCACGAGGGCGAGGTAGGCCGCATTCCAGGCCGTGCCCGTACCGAGCCAACCCTGCAGCGGCTTGGGGATGAACTGGATGCCGAAGGTGCCGCCTGTCAGGGGCTGCAGGTTGGTGGCCAGGAGCTGGATCGTCACGGCCACGCCGAAGGTGGTGATGGCCAGGTAGTCGTGGCGCAGCCGCAGCGTCAGCACGCCCACCAGCAGCCCCGCCAGGCCCGTGGTGAGCATGGCCGCCAGCCATCCGGCGGCCACTGGCCAGCCGAAGCCGCCGATGCGGTCGGCCGTCTCGGGTGTGGTGAGGATGGCCGAGGTGTAGGCCCCCACCGCGACGAAGCCGGCCACGCCCACGTTGAAGAGCCCGGTGTGGCCCCATTGCAGGTTCAGCCCGAGCACGATGATCGCGTAGGTGCTCGCGAAGACGAGGAAGAAGCTGCCGTAGGAGAGCCAGCCCTCGATCATGACTTCTCCGCGAAGAGCCCGGTGGGGCGCACCAGCAGCACCGCGATGAGCACGAAGAAGGCGGCCGCCGCCCGGTACTCCGCCCCCACCACGTGCACCGCTGCGCTCTCGGCCAGGCCGATGATGAGCCCCCCGATCACCGCCCCCCACACCGAGCCGATGCCCCCGAGGATGACGGCGGCAAACAGGGGCAGCAGCAGGTCCAGGCCGAGCGTGGGGCGCAGCTGCACGGTGAGGCCGGCAAACACGCCGGCCACGGCGGCGAGCACGCCGCCGATGATCCACGTGGCGCGCAGGATGCGCTGCGGGTCGATGCCGCACACGCGCGCGAGCTGCGGGTTCATCGAGGTGGCGCGCATGGCGCGGCCGAGCGTGCTGCGCGCCAGGAAGAGGTGCACCACGACCACCGTGACGAGCGTCAGGCCGAGCACGAACATCTGGTCCGGGGTGATGCGCATGCCGCCCCACACGTTGCGCGGCACCAGGTTGACTGCGATCTGCAGCTCCTGCGAGTAGTACTGCGGAATGCCGCCGTACAGGAAGAGCAGCAGGTTGCGCAGCGCCAGCGCCGCGCCGAAGCTGGCGATGATCAGCGTGATCGCCCCTTGCTCGCGCAGGCGGCGGAACAGCACCCCGTCGAGCACCAGCGACATCCCGCACACGAAGGCAGCCGCCGCCGCGAGCGCGGCCATCAGCGGCCAGCCGAAGGAAAAGGGGCCGATCGGCCGCCCCCCGCCCGCCACGGCCGAGAAGAAGGCGAGTGCCGTGAGGGCGGCGTACGCCCCCCAGGCGAGCAGCTCGCCATGCCCGAAGTTCGAGAAGCGCAGGATCGAGAAGCTCAGGCTCAGCCCGATGGCGCCGAGCGATACCACCGATCCGATCACGAGGCCGTCGGCCAGGATCTGCAGCATCTAGGCCCCCTGCTCCTCGGCCGCCGCGGCCCCGTGGGGGGCACGCAGGGCATGCCGGCCGAGGTAGAGCTCGGCCAGGCGCGCATCGGCGCGCAGCTCGGCCGTCGGGGCAACGATGCGCTCGCGACCTTCCACGAGCACGGCAGCGCGGTCGGCCACCGCAAGCGCAGCCTTCACGTTCTGCTCCACGAGCACCACGGTCACGCCGCTGTCGCGCACGCGGCGCAGCTGCTCGAGCACCTGCCCCACCAGCTTGGGGCTCAGGCCGGCCGAGGGCTCGTCGAGCATCAGTACGCGCGGGCGCGCGATGAGCGCGCGGCCGACCGCCAGCATCTGGCGCTGGCCGCCCGACAGCCGCGAGGCCAGCAGGCCACGCTGGCGCTCCAGGTCCGGGAACATCGCATAGACCGGCTCGAGGGCTGCACGCCGCGGCAACCGGAGGATGGCCGCGGCCAGCTCCAGGTTCTCCGCAATGCTCAGGTTGGCGAAGACGTTCTCCGTCTGCGGCACGAAGGCCAGGCCCTCGA